>CAYGTG010000513.1:2459-5387 GCA_964352485.1 uncultured Nannocystaceae bacterium
GTCCAGAATCTCCCAGGCGGCCAGGTTGCGCGCAAAGCCCAGCGTCTGCGTCGCGCAGAACTGACACGTCAGCGAGCAGCCGACCATCGAGCTGATGCACAGGGTCAGGCCGCGACCATCGTTGGGGATGAGGACCGACTCGAGCTGGTGTCCGTCGGAGGTCCGGATCCGAAGCTTGCGGGTTCCGTCCGTGCTGCGAAGGACGGTGTCCACTTCCAGGGCGTCGACCGTGGAGGCGGCGGCCAGCTTGGCGCGCTGCGCTTTACCAAGGTTGGTCATCTCGTCGAACGAGGTGACGCGTTGCTTGTGCAGCCAGCCGTAGACTTGCCCAGCCCGGTACTTGGGGCCGCCGAGGGTGGTCTCGATGAACGAGACGAGCTCGTCCCACGACAGACCCCGCAGGTTCGGACCGGTATCATCGGTCCGCGGCAGGCCGGTGCGGGGCCGCCGGATTGGAACGAGCTCAGACATGCGGTTTGCAGTCTTTCCTCCCGCACCCAGGGTTCGGCCCAAGGCTCGGGAGGAGGACCCAGCTCAGGCCAGGTCGAGGCCGGCGAAGAAGTAGCCGAGCTCGAAGGCTGCGGTGTCTTCGGCGTCGGATCCGTGGGTGGCGTTGCGCTCGATCGATGTGCCGAACTGACCGCGGATGGTGTCCGGTCCCGCTTCCGAGGCGTTGGTGGGTCCCATGAGGTCGCGCCAGCGCTTGATGGCGTCCTCGCCCTCGAGGCAGACCGCCATGATCTTGCCTTCGGACATGAAGGTGCACAGATCGCCGAAGAATGGGCGCTCCTTGTGCACGTGATAGAAGCCTTCGGCCTGCGCCCGGGTCAGGTGGAGCGAGCGAACGCCCACGACGGACAGTCCGCTCTCCTGAATCTTGGCGAGGATGGCTCCGGCATGGCCGGCGGCGTAGGCATCGGGTTTGACGAGCGCGAGCGTCCGTTGCATCGGGCGGAAGCTATCAGAGCACCGGCGTCGTGGCTGTGGAGATTCACAAGGCCTGCGGTGTGCCGGCTCATGCTGCGGCGAGGGCGCCGCATGGTCGCCATACGCGCCGGTCCCGTCGCGTCCTCGGGCCCGGGATCTCCGTTCACGGCCCCGAGCGGTCCAGGACCGGTCCGCAGGCACATCCAGCCTGCTACGGTCGCGGCCGAGCCGTGAAGTCCGTCGACACCGATACGCTGAACCCCGATGCATTCGATGAGGTCATCGACGTGCGTTCGCCGTCCGAGTTCGCCCAGGACCACCTCCCGGGGGCCATCAACCTGCCGGTGTTGGACGACGCGCAGCGGGCCGAAGTCGGCGCGCTGTACAAGCAGGTGTCGGCGTTCGAGGCCCGAAGGCTTGGTGCTGCGTACATCTCTGCGCGCATCGGTGGCCACCTCGCGGGGCACTTCTCGGACAAGCCGGCCTCGTACGCGCCGCTGATCTACTGCTGGCGGGGCGGACAGCGCAGTCAGTCGATGGCCCACATCCTCGAGCGCGTGGGGTGGCCCGTCTCGCTGCTCAGCCAAGGCTACAAGACCTACCGGCGCCTCGTCCGGACCGAGCTCGAGGTGCTGCCCAAGCGATTCCGGTTTCATGTGCTGGCCGGCTACACCGGGACCGGGAAGACCAAGATCCTGCACGCGCTCGCGGAGCGCGGTGCCCAGGTGTTCGACCTCGAAGGTCTGGCCAACCACCAGGGCTCGCTGCTCGGCGAGCCGCCGCAAGGACAGAACATGTCGCAGAAGCGATTCGAGTCTCGGCTCTGGGATGCGCTTCGTCGGTTCGACCCGGCCCGCCCCGTCTGGACGGAGGCCGAGAGCGCCAAGATCGGGCAGGTCTCGCTGCCCCAGCAGGTGTTGCACTCGGTTCGCGGCGGTAAGACCTTCGAGATCGTGGGCCAGCGCGAGGAGCGAGCTCGGTTCCTGTCCTCGGGCTATCGCTGGTGGCGCGAAAATCCAGGCGTGCTCATGGGCAAGCTGCAGCGGCTCACCGAGCGCTACGGCAAGGCTGAGATCGACCGCTGGCAGACGCTCGCCGACGCGCGCGACTGGCCCGGGTTCGTGGAGCGGGTCCTGCAGATGCACTACGACCCGGCCTATGCCCGCAGCCGGGGAAAGAACTACGAGACGGCCTCGGTTCAGGTGCACGTGCACGGCCTGCTCGAGCGTGGCGCCGAGGATGCGGCTGAGCAACTGCTCGCGACCGACTGAAGCTCTCGCAACCTTGGTGGGGCCGCCAATGATCGTTTTGTAAGGTATGGGCACTAACGATGCATGAGACCCCGCGCCCTGCTGGCCCACGCCGTCGTCCTCGCGAGCTGTGCGAGTGACGCCGAGCTGTACGCCCGGACGCGTCCGGCGATCGACGTCGCCAGCATCGTCGCGGGTTCAGCTGCCGGTCGCTTCGAGGCGGTCGAGCCGGCGCTGGGTGATCAAGGCCCCGATCATGTCGCCCTCGACGTTGACCGCGGTGCGGAACGTGTCCAGCGGCCGCTCGATGACCATGAGGATGCCGATCGCTTCCAGCGGGATGCCGACGGCGAGCATGACCATCTGCATGCCGCTGATCGATCCCGAGGGCATGCCCGGCGCTCCGACCGACGAGACGATCGTCATCAGGAACACGGCGACGAGCGATGCACCGGTGAGCTCGATGCCGAAGATGTGAGCGAGGAAGACCGCGGCGATGCCTTCGAACAACGCGGTCCCGTCCATGTTCATCGTCGCGCCCAGGGGCAACACGAATCCACTGACGCCCTTGCTGACCCCGAATCGTTCCTCGCACGTCGCGATGGTGACGGGTAGGGCGGCGGAGCTGGAGCTGGTGGTCAGCGCGGACGGGCGCACCCGCCGGTCGGGCCCGCGCGTTCTGATCGGCCCCGCCGACTGGCCCGCGCTGAGCCCCGCGCTCGGGCGCCTCGGTGCGTCCGCGGTGCCGGGC
>CAYGTG010000513.1:5397-6194 GCA_964352485.1 uncultured Nannocystaceae bacterium
GGTCGGCAGCACGACCAGGCCGTGGAACATCGTCGCGCCGAACACCACGGCGGAGAACGACAGAAGTTCGGTGAACAGCTCCCCGCCGGCCCGCAGCGAGAAGTCGAACACGATGCCGAAGATGCCCAGGGGCGTGAGCAGCAGCACCCAGCCGAGCACCTTGGAGATGATCAGGTTCACGTGGTGCACCCCGGTGATAAGCGGGCTGTCTTTGGGCACCACCAGGATCAACGCGAAGCCGGCAAGCAACGCGTTGGTGACGATCGCGAGAATATTGAGGTTGGCCAGCGCGCCGAACGGGTTGGACAGGGCCGTCCCCAACATGCCGTGCAGAATGCGGATGACCGAGTCGCTGCCGGGGTCGATCAGAACCGGGGGTGCGGCGCCCGAGGCCTGCTGGGCGGCAGAGACGTCCTCGACCGAGAGCTGAAGTCCGCTGTTTTCCCACGGATGGATGAACGTGACGACGAACAACCCGATGCAGATCGCGATGAAGGTCGTCAGGACGTAGTAGCCGATCGCGGTGGCGCCGATCTTCTTGAGTCGGGTGGAGTCGCCCAGACCGAGCAAGCCGCCGAGCAACGAGAAGAACACGACCGGCGCGACCAGGAGTCGAAGTGCCGAGATGAAGGTGTCCTTGAGGAGCAGGACCAGCACGTACAGCGGGGGCGGCTCGGCCATCGTGGGCCAGCTGCGATCCCCGATGGTCACCGCGGCGACGTAGCCCAGCGCGCCCGCGACGAGGACCCAAAAAGACAAGTTGCGGTGAAGGTTTCGCAGGAACCCCCGCTTGGGGG
>CAYGTG010000514.1:0-6191 GCA_964352485.1 uncultured Nannocystaceae bacterium
GGACCGTTCACCCTGGCGCCAAGGTAGAGCAGCACAGACGCGACCGGGGTGAAGACTAGGAGCAGGCGCAGAGCGGACAGTTCCACCAGAAAGCGAACCTCCTCCGTGTGCTTCGGCGCAGACCGGGCGGCACGCCGCGGGCTCTCGCTCTCTCCATGCGTAGGCGGAGTGTTGTCGCTGCTAGACATGGGATGACCTAGGCGGCAGGTTCGCCACCGTCGGAGCTCAAGGGTGATCGACGTGAGCGGTGGGCGGCTCTCTGAGCGGCACGCCCGGCCTCTTTGCGCTCGTACTCCTCGAGCATCTCGCCCAGGAGGTCCGCGATCTTCTGGAGCTTGCGTCGCGAGTGGCCGGTGTTGAAGAGGATGATCCGGCCCGGGGCGATCTCGAGTCCTTCGCCGGTGCCGCGCATCGGGTGCCACTGGGTGCTCATGAACTCGACTTCGTGCCGGCCGACTTGCGGGTTGGATAGGCGCTGGAAGCTGATGCTCTGGCCGGCGAGGACGATCCTGCAGCGCGCAGGGTCGAGGACGAGGTAGCCGGCTTTGATGATCTGGACGATGAGGAAGATGGAAGCGGGGACCGCGAAGGTCGATGCCATCAGGATGTGGAAGCCAGTAGATTCCTCCGGGCCATTCACGAGGCTGCCGAAGAAGAGCCCGACGAAACAGATCGGGACTCCGATGAGCAGAAGACGCAGCGCTGATATTTCCACGAGGAAGTCGACCTCCCCAGTGTGCTTCGATCGCTGCGCCTCGGCGGCCACGCGCGTCTTGTCGCTGCTGCCGGGCGACGTGTCCTCTTCAGACATAGATGAGTTCCTCGTCCTGGTCCACTCCGCCTAGGAGTTCACGGTGCGAGATGGTCGGACATCGAACCTCGTATTGCTTCGCTTTCTTCGGCTCATCTCAAGCGCCCGCTCGTTCGAGCCAGACGAGCACGACTGCGAAGTCCCTTCTTATGCCGAGCGAGAGGAACTCTACGGCTACGGCCGGACGCGCGGGTCGAGGGGGCCGCGCCACGCGGTCAGTCATCGTCATCGATCCAGGGAAACCCGTGGCCATCGAGGACGTCCTGCGGCTCCAGTTCTTCGTCGACGCCGACGGACGCGGTCCAGTCCAGCTCGACCTCGTCGAGATCGTACTGAGGCAGCGGGGGGGCAGGGGGGAGTTCCTGGCACATGTCGCCGGAGCGACAGCCATCTCGAAGGACCTTGGCCTCTGCCCTCTCGAAGATGGGCCAACGCAGCTCCCCCGACTCGACCGTGACCTCCAGCCGAACGTTCATCGGGACACTTGGGAACTCCAGCGCGAGGTGCCGCGGCGAAAGAGGCTGTGCCGAGGAGAACGGCGAGAGGTGCTCGTAGGACCCGTCGAGCGCGCGGACTCGGACGACCCCAGAGCGCGCGCGCAGAGACTCCGGTGCGTCCGTGACCGCGAGAACCTGCAGCGTCTCGCGTGTGGGCCAGTCGGCTTCGACAGGATGCGAACCCGAATCCTCCGGGTGGTGCGCGCGGAAGCGAGGCAGGTGGTCGCCGGGTGGACGACCATCGGCCGCCTCGGGTGTGCGGCCCGAAGCCCAGACCACAGCGGCGACACCGCCTCGAACCACGCCGTTGAGAACCTCGCCTTCGGTGCGGATGTCACCACTGTCCGCATCGGTCTCCAGGAGCTGGAACTGAACCGCGGCTTCGTCGTCCGCGGTCGTCAGGGCCGACAGAACGTAGCGGTCGTCTCCAAGCCAGAGCCAGCGCGGGTCGAACAAGGTGACGCTCGGGCTCGCAGCGTCGGCGATGTGTTCCCGGTACCACAAGCATCGCTGTGTATGCTCGTCCACGACGGCGCAGGCGTTCGCGTCGCCGCTGACACACGGGGCGTTCTCCGAGTGTGCCGGTCGCTCGGCGTGCACCACGATGCTGACGCGACGATTTGGGGCGAGACGTCCCGAGTCGATGAGGTTGAACGCCCCGCACCCATGGCTTGGGTGTTCCGCATGAAGCTGCGTGGACGGCAGAGAGCAGCCCTGTACCAGCACGAATGCCTCCATCAGGGCGAGGCGTACGTCCTGCAACGAGACAACCTCGATCGACAGCTGCGTGTCGGGAGGGACGAGGTTGGGGTGGTAGACACCTCGGTTGTAGCGGTCTGCGAACAAGCGGGCCGCGTCGTTCGTCAGCCGCTCTGCTTTGCCGTCCACAGGTCCGGGATCGCAGGCAAGGGTCCGCAGCATCGACTGCAGCGCGTCGACGCCCCATCCCTCTTCGTCGGCGACGGAAACGAACGCCTCGAAGTCAGTCCTCAAGAGTGCCGCGCCGATCCGAGCGCGCCGGTCGGCCAGCGCCTTGTTGGCATCGTCTTCCCCGGGGCTACTGCAATGGCCGTAGACCTGAACGCAATCGCCGCCCCACGCGGGGTCGATGGCCGTGTGATGCGAGAAGGCAGCGCCGACCGGCTTGCTGCTCCAAAGCCCGAGCAGGGTGCCCGGCAGGGGAAACGAGGAATCGCGGGCGAAGCCGCAGTGTCCGGCTTGCACGGGCCGGACCCGCGTAGGCCGAACGAGCACCACGTTGTTGTGAGTGCCGACGCGCAGGTCGAGAGGGACGCGCGTCGCGAGCCCGGCCCGCGTGTAACGCAGGGTGTCCATCTGGACGTAGATCTTGTTCGTCACGGCGCCTCCGCGCTTCCGGAAGCCCGGTAGGGGGAGCCATCTTCGTCGCCTCGGCCCCGCAGATAGGCCTCAGCGGCTTCGAACCGCTGCTGCCAGAAGATCGCCTCGTTCAGCTCCGCGGTGATCTGCTCCAAGCGTGCGTGCGACGGGGTGTTTCTGGTCGTTTCGTACAGCTTGATCTCTCCTCCACCTCGCGTGTTGATACCGATGAAGTACCAACGCATGCCGGTGCGCTCCGGAGTTGTCTGTGTCGCGTAGGTCCCGATCCTGGGCAAGGACAGCTGTGCCAGCGGGTAGGTCTTGCCGTGGTGGACAACGTGGCCGTCGCGGCGACTGATGCGAATCCCTCGACGTGAGAAGTAGATCGGAACGAGGAGGCCGAAGAACGTCAGGGGCGCGACGGACAAGCAGGCCCAGTAGAGAGCGGGCGACCATTGGCCGTTGAGTCCGACGATCGCCCAGCTTCCGTCCCCGACTGCTCGGACGAGCCAGAGCAAGATGTAGGGACCCAGGGCCGTGGTCAGACAAAACAGAAGTATGCTGGGCGGAAAGAGCTCCCTCCGGGATACGAGGAACTCCTCAGCGTGGTCGCGCGCGGCCACGGTTTCCTCGGCCTCGCGTTGGTGCGAGAAGTCCAAGGTCCGG
The DNA here is from genome assembly GCA_964352485.1 of uncultured Nannocystaceae bacterium. Lineage (GTDB taxonomy): Bacteria > Myxococcota_A > Polyangia > Nannocystales > Nannocystaceae > CAJXVA01. The sequence goes on from CAYGTG010000514.1 coordinate 3,313, forward strand.
TTCGTCGTTGCGGTGTTCATCGAAATGCGCTCCCGAACTCTAGTCGGTGACAACCCGTGCACCACCGCTCGTCGCTTCGACACCGTCTTCGATGAGCTGTGCGGAGAGTTCCTGGTGATGCTTCTGCCGTCGCACCTTGAGCGTCGCGATCACGAAGAGGTCCTTGATCCCGGGCAGGTTGATGTAGGGCTTGTCGACCTTCTGAACCAGCGGAGCGGCGGACTCGAGCGGGAGGCGCTCATGCTCGAAAATGTGGGTCTCGGTCGTTTGCCGACCGTCATCAAACACAGCGACGAACCGGACCTCGATGCGCATGTCCGGCGTCCGCAGGCCGCAGTCGATGTTCACACCCGTGCCCGGATCGGCTGGGCTCGCTCGCCACGAGACCTCGAAGCGGGTCAGAAGGACCAGCAGAACATCGCGCTGACCTGTGAAGTCGCCCTTCCAGGAGGATACCGGACCGTTGGTCCAGGCGGCCTCGTACTTGGGATCTCCGTACGGCGCTCTTCCGTATTCGCAGTTCTTCAGGAACTCGAGGAGTGAGTCGTCTTTGAGCCAAGTCGCGGCGGTGTACGCCGCGGCCGCAATGATGCCCGCGATCGCCAAGGGCGTGGCGAGCACGGCGGCGCCCGCAATCGCCTGGTACATCAGGATGCCAGCTGCACACATCTCGGCAGTGGCCGCGGCGAGAAGTGCGAGCGCTCGGTCGTTGTCGCCTTGCTTTTGTGCTTCTTCGGCTTCGAGCACGTCGAGTACGCCGTAGATGACGCCGCTGACAGCGCGAGCCGCAGCGAATGCCCGGGTGGCTGCCGGGACCGATCCGCCTTTCTTCCACGCCTTGACGCCAAACTCAGCGATGGATACCACCAAGAATGTCGTCGCTGCGACGCCGCTTGCGGTGGCTTTCCGAACCGCAGCCTCGCCCTTGGCGTCGGCATACGCCATAAACGCCAACGCGACATTGAAACCGTCCAAGAGCGTGAAGGCGGCCGTTCTCGCGATCTCGATGTTCGTGATTCCAGGGATCTTGGAGTCTCCGAGGTCGAAGAACGCCTCCAGTTTCTCCAACGCCTCCTTGCGGAACATGGTGACGTCGAGCTTGTCGCCAATCCCTGGTCGTAGGTTGAGCGACGCAGACAGCTCGCGGAGGTTGACTTTGTGCTTGCCAAGCATCGACAGCGCCTGCTCAGCGGTCTCGAACACTCCGAGGTGGTGGAGAGCTTTCGCGGCGTCCTCGGCGGATTTCTTGGCGCGGCTGACGATCTTCGGGAACAGGTCCTTGATGAGTCCGACCGTTCCCTTCGACATCCAACGCACGGTACGAAACACGTGGACACGGACGGATCGCGGGGGCAGGACGAACTGGTTGAGAAAGTGAGCTTCGCTCCCCTTGGACTCGTCAATCCACTCGTTGAGCAGGGCGATGCCCTCGGCGCACTCGTCGAGGTGGCGCATCACGTGGTTGAGGGTGGCGATGTGCTCGGCGAGTGCCTCGCTGAAGCGGTCGGTTTCCTCGTCGAAGTTCTCGGGACTGAGACTCGAGTACTGAAGGAGGGAGAAAAATGGCGACTTGAGGACCTCGATGAGCTTCTCGACCCGTTCGGTGAAACGACGCCGTGCGGTGGCTTCCTTTTCCTTCTCCTCCAAGGACTCGCGGGAGACCTTCGTGTCGTTGAGCGCCGCCTTGTACTTCGAGGGCATGCCGACGTTGTCGACGATCGTATCGTTGAGCGCGAAGAGCAGTTCTCGCTTTTGTGCAGCCTTCTTGTTCTTGGGCCCCTTGGGCTCGAAGACGTTCAAGTAGGCGCGCCTGGACTTCACGTAGAGATCGCTGCGCCGTCGCGCGACGTGGAACGGGTCGGTTGCCATCCATACTCGAACCTGCTCGCCACCGACCTTCAGCGTTGTGCGACGCTCGACGTAGTTCCAGCCATCGCTGCTGGTGAGGGACGAGGCCGCGGTGCGAGACCAGTCCCACAGCGACGGAACGTGTGCGCGGGCTCCATGCCGAAACGGGCCTGAAAGCAACTGTTTGAGTGCCTGCATGGACAGGCGGAACGGGCTGAGGAACATCCGCACCATCAGGGCGCGGCCTTGCTCGTCGACCTTGTTGGAGAGATCGAGCGCCTCGGGATGGTCCGGGTCGAAGAGGAAGGTGTCGGGACGCTCGGGAATCGGGACGATCGGAGACCCTGCCGGGCTTGCGCGCAGTACGACTCCGTCCTCGTTGATCCGGGCCTCGAAAGGGATGTGGTGGTTTTCGGCCGACCCGTAGAGCGCGACGAGGGGATAGACCCAGCAGTTCCTGGCCAGACTTGCGTGCCTGTCGAGCGCTACCCCCTCGTCCTCGTGGCCCTTCGGCGGCGAGTACGGGGGATGCGACTTGAAGTGGGTATCGTACCGCGCGACGCGAAACGCGTCCGTAAGTGCGGCGATGGCCTTTGGCGATCCCATGGGAACTGACTGTGCGCGGGCGTGGTTGCGCGAGGGGGCTAGCGTAGCCGCTGCGGCTGGCGTGGAAGCGCAGGCTGTCCATCTGGTGTCGTCGGGCTCCCGAGCGCCTCGCTGTGAATCCGAACGTGGGGCATGTCTAGCGATGGTCGAGTACAGCGCGACGGTGCACAAGGCTCGAGTCGCTTCAGGGACAGGGGCTGCGGGTCACCGTTACGCAGCGGCGAGACCCGGCCGCCCGGCCTCCAGCGTCTCAAAACGAGGCGAGACGGTTGTGGGGCTCTCGTGGTAGCCCCGATGTCAGCCAGGACGGCCGATGGACGCGGAACTGCACAACGATCTGATCGAGCGGCTCGGCAACTCGGACCTCTCGGACGAAGCGGTCGCGCTGGTGGAAGCCTGCTGGAGCGGGGACGCGGCGATCGACG
>CAYGTG010000515.1:0-6186 GCA_964352485.1 uncultured Nannocystaceae bacterium
GAACGACAGCGTGGTTCACGCGCTCCCTCGGAGATCCCGCCGGATAAATAGAGGTCACCTTAAGCGAAATGAAGTGTGAAAAAGCCGGGAAGGAGGAGTAGGGCGGGCGGCAGAAGAGGGCGGCAGGCGCGGGGGGATGCGCAGGGAAGCAGCAGGCGGGTGTCGAGCGGAGCATGGGTCAGGGAGAGCGGAGCGATTTCAGGGAAAAGGGGCGGGCACAGGGGACCGCAGCGTGGGAGCAGAATCCGCCGCCGCGGTCGGCCGCCGCGACCGCGAGAGCCAATCGCTGTGGCGCGGCGACTGAGCCCGCCGGCGCTCGCGGTGGCCGGTTTCACCGGGAGACCTCGGGAATGAGGCCGACAAAGGTCGCAGCGCTTCGGCCCACTCAGACGCCAGTTCGGCGCGGCGACGTCGAGGTGCCCCGGTCCTGAGAACTCGTCCAACGCTGTCAGCCCATTGCGCGGATCACGAAGTTCGCTGCGGTGCTACGGTCGCCCTCTCGTGAAACGATCCACGGCGCACTTGGCCATCCGTCTGGTCCTGGCGTACTCGGTGTTCGCTGGGATCGCAGGTTTGGTGGGGGCAATGACCGGCGTCGCGGTCCCCAAGTTCCTTCTCGGTTTTGTGCCGGGTCTGCTCGCGGGATGGCGTCAGACCACCACGCAACGGCAGCGATGGACTGCCGCATGCATCCTGGCGTTGGTGTCCGCAACGATGGTCTTCGCCCTGCTCTGGTGGACCGATCCTTGGTTGCCGAAGCTCGCCGCCTCGCGCCTTGCGATACTCCTCGGGCTTCAGGCGATCGGCGCGCTATTCATCGGTGGGCTCGCCCTGCTGGGCATGGGCTTGTCGTCACGATCGGACCCTGCCCCGGATACACCGGAGACGATCGAGTTCCAGCGTTTAAGCGAAATGAAGTGTGAAAAAGCCGGGAAGGAGGAGTAGGGCGGGCGGCAGAAGAGGGCGGCAGGCGCGGGGGGATGCGCAGGGAAGCAGCAGGCGGGTGTCGAGCGGAGCATGGGTCAGGGAGAGCGGAGCGATTTCAGGGGAAAAGGGGCGGGCACAGGGGACCGCAGACGCACGGAGTCAACGCGTAGGCACGCCGAGACGAGCGCGGTGCGACGCGTTCGTCGACGAAGACTCAGGGGGCAGCGGTGGGTGCCGAGAGCTGGTTCCCGGCGTGATTTTCTCGAACCGCGAGCTTACGAAGGACGACCCGGGCATTGAAGACCTGGCGCCGACGACGATGAGCCTGCTTGGGCTCAAGCCGCGGAAGCACATGGAAGGGACACCGATCGTCCAGTAGGTGATCGCTGCTTCAGTGGACAAGCCCCGGCCGCGAAAGTGGACCGGGGCTTTGTCTTGTGCCGGCGCCCCACTCCCGCGCGAGCGATGCCATAGTATGATTTTCATCAAAACTCATACTACACTCGGGAGATGCTCGTTGTTCCTACGTGGCCTACGGTCAGCGACGAGGAGCGTTCGTGGGTGTCGGCGATCGACATTCCCCGGCGCTGGCGGGCGACGTTTGCGGGGCCCTACCGCTCCGCCGTCCCGGCCTCGATCGCCGAGGCGTCCCTCGAGCTGCCCGGCGCGGTCGCGGCGCTGGTGTCCGAGGCGACCACCGCCCTTGCCGCATTCGATGCCAAGATGGGGGCGGAGATCAGTCCTTTCGCCGCGATCCTTCTGCGGTCTGAGTCCGCATCATCCTCGCGGATCGAACAGCTGACCGCGTCGGCCAAAGCCATCGCACTCGCTGAGCTCGGCGTCAGCAGCCGGCGCAACGCGGTGGCGGTCGCCGCCAACACCGCGGCGATGCGGGCCGCCATCGACCTCGCCGACCAGCTCGACGCTCAGGCGATCATCGCAACCCACGCTGCGCTGCTCGGCCCGACCGACCCCCACGGGACGGGAGCGTGGCGTAGCCAGCCGGTCTGGATCGGCGCGAGCAACTACGGACCCCACACTGCGCAGTTCGTCCCGCCCCACCACGATCGGGTCGAGGACGCTATCACCGACCTCGTCGCATTCATGGCCCGCGACGACCTCCCGGTGCTCGTGCAGGCCGCGCTCGCCCACGCGCAGTTCGAGACCATCCACCCCTTCACCGACGGCAACGGACGGACCGGGCGGGCCATCTTGCACAGCCTGCTTCGTAGCAAGGGGGTGACCCACCACATCGCCGTTCCGGTTTCCGCCGGTCTGCTCGTCGACGTCGAGCGCTACTTCGACGCGCTGAACGCCTACCGATCCGGAGACCCGCTTCCGATCATCGGCCGAGTCGCGGAAGCGGTCTATGCCGGGGTCGACAACGGCAGAGCGCTGGTCGAGGCCCTCCGAGGCGTCCGGCAGCGCTGGGCGGATGCTCTGGACGTCCGTCCCCAAGCCGTGGTCTGGCGCCTGCTCGACCTCGTCCTGCGCCAACCCGTGCTCGATGTCGCCTTCGTGAGGGCGGAGCTGGGCGTTGGAGCGCAGGCGGCCGGCAACGCGATCGAGCGGATGGTCCAGCTCGGCGCGCTGCGTCAGTACTCAGAGGGCCGGCGCAATAGGAAGTTCGGGGCGCCCGAGGTGCTGACCGCCCTCGATGCGTTCGCCGAACGCGGTGGCTTTCGGGCAACGAGGCCGTAGTCGGCCACAAGGTTCTGTTGGCCCGCCCGCGACAAAACCGAGGCCGTTGACGCCACGACCCGTGTTCGTCGTCGATCTGGTGCGCGCTTGAGTGCGGCCAGGTCCAGCAGACTTCCTTGTCGCGGCACTACAGAGGGGTCCTGGAGCACGTGGTTGACAGTCATTAGGATACTTCCCCAGGGAGCGAGAGTCTGATGCTGAGCGTGTGTGCCGCGTACGCAGGGCAGCCTGCGTGGCGAGCGGTACAAGATCGCGTGGTCATCCAGGGAACGATGCCGCCTGCGCTTTGCCAAACCGAGGACGGCACCCCGATGACCTCGACTGACCGCGCGCTGTTCGACGCCTGGTTCGCACAGGAAGTCCCCGACGGAGCGAACTTCAGCCCGCCCGCATAGCTGCTCTACCGCCCATTCCCGTGCAGCGGGAACGCAGCTCGGGCGTGATACGATGACAGCTAGAATGGACCGGCGGCAACGACGGCGAATGCTCGGCACCGTCCCGTTGGTGATCGTCATCGGCTGTAACGACCCGCCGACGAGACAGTGGTCCGATTCATCCACAACACAAAGCGAGGGTCACGAGACGCAGACCGACGCGTCGAGCACAGGGACGCCTGATCCCGCCCTTTCCGACGAAGCCTGCGCCGCCGCGGGGGGTACGTTCGGCATTCTCACGCGGCATTCGCTCCACGCGCATGGCCACAGAGATCTACGCGGCGCGCCTGGGGCCGACCAGTCACAAGGCCGCAGCCCTGACCATCAACCGAGCCAACCTCGCCCTCATCCGACGCGACCCGGACACGGCGCGGACGCTTGGGCTGCACGCGCTCTCCATGCTCGAGAAAGACTCGAATTCACGAGACATCGCCAACAGCATCGTTGGTGCGACGTACTCGTTTGACGAACGTCCTGCCGAGGCCCTGCCCTATCTGCGGCGCGCACTCGAGTCGCGCGAGGCGACACTCGGGGCCGAGCACCCGTTCGTCCTCGCCTCACGCATCGAGCTCGCGACCGCGCTGCGCAGGATCGGCGCCCCCGAGGATTTCCAGGAGGCGAGCACCCAACTGGCTCGCGCCCGCGCCTATCTCTCTACGCAAAAGTCCGAGAGTATCCGGATCCGGCTCAACCTCGAGCAGGGGCTCCTCGACCTGGAGATGGGTCACCAAGAGTCTGCGCTGCGCTACTGCAAGCTCGCACTCAAGGAGACGACGAACGATAGCTATCTGCAGGCAGCGCGCGCGTGCGTCGCCGAAACCGAAGGCTGACCCCGTCCTTCGCCCATGCTCACCCAGGCATCTCGATGCTCGCCTGAGAGACTCGGCGTCAGTTTCTGGAATTAGAACGCGCCGGCGGGCAGCGAGAAGGTGTGAAGAAAACGCTGGGGTCCGCCGACGCGAAGATGTGCTGCCACCCTTACCTCGACCAGCCCCGTCCTCCCAAACAAAAGGGCGGAACGATCATCGCCCGCGAGGCTCGCACCCTGGAGGAACACCAGGCGACGCTTTCCAATCCAGAACTCGTCCGGCCACAGGCCTGTCTGAGGTGTCGTGTCGCGGCCGTGCACGTCCATGAGCGGCGCCGCCGGGTCTTTCCGGGCGAAACCGGCGGGCCACCCGGTACCGATGTCCTGATCTTCCGCTGCGCCGACCAGGAGAACTGCGGCGCCGTCTGGCGAGTCCTCCCCGCGTTTTTGGTCCGGCATCTGAGGAGACGATGGTCGGTCGTCGAAACGAGCGTCGTACGGCCCCGGCCGAGGAACCTGGTCGCGATTCGGCGCACGCGGCAGCGCTGGCGAGCACGGCTGCAGGTTCGAACGCGCAGGGACGGCAGCAGCGCGGGCAGGCAGACGAACTCGTCATCCACGGGGAAGCAGCCGTCCCCCTCGGCGCACGAAGGCATGAGGGGATCGCAAGCAGGCAAACACAGGGCCAGCACGCCCTCGTTCGTGATCGAACACGCTTGGCCCTCGGGGCAGCGGGGGCATTCTCGGGCACGCCGCAAAAGGACACGCTCGTCCCGTTGCCGTCGTCGTCCTCCCTACTCGATCCGGTTCTTCAACCGGTACACATACGCCAGCACCTCCGCCACCGCGTTGTACAGATCCTCCGGAATCGTATCCCCTTCCCCCACGAGCTTGTGCATCAGCCGCGCAAGCGGGGGCCTCTCCACAATCGGCACGCCGCTGGTCCGCGCAACCTCTCGGATCTTCGCCGCCATGCCGTCGACGCCCTTCGCGACAACCCGAGGCGCGTTCTCCTTGTTCTTGTCGTAGCGCAGCGCGACCGAGTAGTGAGTCGGGTTGACGATCACCACATCGGCGGTGGGCACCACGATCTCCGGCCGCGGCTTTCGAGCCAGCTCCTGCGCCCGGCGGCGACGCTTCTGCTTGAACGCGGGGTCGCCTTCGCTCTCCTTCATCTCCCGCTTCACCTCTTCGGGCGACATCTTCATCTTTTGCCCGTGGGTCCGCTTCTGATGCCAGAAGTCGACCGCCGCCATCACGGCGAGGACGCCCGCGCCGTACTTCACCGTTCGCTCCACGACCGGCATCAAGTGATCCCCCAATGCCCCAGGCGCGAGTGCGGGGATCGACACGATCAGGTCCAGCTCCTTGTAGATCGCCGCACCCGCGGCCCCGAGCACGAGCAGGACCTTGCCCGCCGCCATGCCCCCACGGACCGCGGCTTCCTTGGGCGCGAAGATCTGCTTGGCACCCGAGAACGTGATGATCTTGGTGATGTTGAACTTTGGCTTGGTCAACGCCGGCGGCCAGCCCAGCTGCACCGCGCTGGAGATCGTCCAGCCGAGGACCGCTCCCAGACCGGCGGGAAACGAAGCCTCGAGGATGATCCAAAACGCCTCGAACACCGCGGGCGCGTCGACGGCAGCGTCGAGCGCACTCCAGCGCTGCTGCATGTACGCCATCATCAGCTCGATCGTTTGCTTGCCGAACGCACCAGCACCGATGAACCCACCCACCAGCGTCGCCCACAGCGTCAGGTCCTTGGACCGCGCAATGTCACCATCGCGCCGGGCTTTCTCCTTGCGCCTTGGTGTTGGCTCTTGTGTTTTCTGATCCTTGTTTTCTTCGGCCATGGATCAGCTCCAATCAGTGAAAGCCCGGCAGTGAAGTCATCGCGCGATAGGCTCGCGTCAGGATCTCCGATGCCATCAGCGGGGCGGTCAGCAGCAAAATGCCCGCCCCCATCAGCCCGGTGAGAGACAACATCACCGAGTACACGTTGAGTGCCGGCGCGGCTCGGTTGGCCAGACCCATGGCGATGTTGGCCACCGTGACCGCCACCAGGATCGGGAGCGCCAGGTGGATGCCCACCAGAAACATCTCGCCCGAGGCCCGCATCAACGACCCAAACGACATGAACAAGATCGCGACGTCGGTGGGCGGCAGCATGGCCAGGCGAGCTACGTTTTGGATTCCGCCCACCGAGATGAACGCGAAGCTGGCGATCACAAACACGATGCGGCGCATCGGTAGCGCCATGTCCCCCAGCGACGGATCGAAGGTCCCCGCGAACCCCAGCCCCATCTGCATACCGAT
>CAYGTG010000516.1:0-6180 GCA_964352485.1 uncultured Nannocystaceae bacterium
GTCGTGTTCGGCGGGGCGGATGCTGCCGCCATCGACGGTGCCGACGTCGAGGCCGGGACCGGAGGCTTTGCGATTCTAGGACCGGCGTCCGCCGCTTCGACCGGTTTCTCGGTCGCCATGCTCGGTGACGTCAACGGCGACGGATTGGGAGACGTTGCGGTCGGCGTGACCGATGGCGGCGGTCCCGGCGGTGTGTACGTGGTGTTTGGCTCGCCCGCGCCGGTCACCGTCGATCTCGCGACGCTCGGAGCGGCCGGGTTCGAGATCACCGGCGGGGACTCCTTCGGCCAATCCGTGGCGGCGGCCGGAGATGTCAACGACGACGGGCTTCAAGACATCGTCATCGGGGACCCCGACGCCGGCGGTGGCGGCGGCGGGGCGGTGGTCGTGTTTGGCAAGGCCGGCACCCACGCGGTCGATGGAACCGCGCCGGGTGCGGGTGGGTTCAGAATCGAGGGCACGGTCTCCGGGGGGTCCCTCGGGTTCGCGGTCGCAGGCGCAGGCGACGTCAACGTGGACGGATTTGACGACGTGGTGATCGGTGCATCGGAGTCCGCCGTGGTGGGGCGGGTCCTCGTCGTGCTGGGCAAGGCCGACACCACCCCCGTCTCCGAAGACGACCTGACGCTCGCGGCGAACGGTGGCATCAGCATCACCGGCGGCGCGGCGTTCGACCTCGTGGGTCGATCTGTGGCGGGCGCCGGAGACGTCAACGGCGATGGGCGGGCCGCCATCCTCTTCGGAGCTCCGGGCATCGACGTCGGAGAGGACAACGGCGCCGGCCGGGTGTTCGTCATGTTCGGTGGCGTGGACATCGTGAGCACCACGCTGGATGCGCTGTCGATGGGCATCGGGGGCTTCGCGCTCGATGGCGCGAATCAGTTCGACTTCGCGGGCTGGTCGGTGGCCGGTGCCGGCGACCTCAACCGAGACGGATTCGCAGACATGGTCATCGGTGCTCAAGGATCCGACACCCCGGTGAGCAACGCGGGCCGGGTCTACGTCCTGTACGGGGCACCGGACATCGCCGGAGGGAGCCTCGCCGACTTCCCGGTTGGGGACGGGGGCTTTCAGCTCGATGGTGAAGCCTTCGAACAGTTCGCCGGCGGTGCGGTCCACGGGTCCGCCGACCGCAACGGGGACGGGTTCGACGACCTCGCGCTGGGCCTCCCCGAGGCCGAGTCCGACGCAGGATTGGGCTACGTCTGCTTCGGTGGCAACTACCTCGGAGTCGACCGCGTTGGCTTCACGGTGGATGCCGACAACCTGACCGGAACCGAGGCCGCCGAGACGCTGATCGGAGGGCAGGGCGACGATGAAATCGTGTCATCGGGCGGGGCCGATGTCCTGATCGGCGGCGCGGGCGACGACGTCGTGAGCATCATCGATGGGGGGTTCTTCCGGATCGACGGCGGCAGCGGGGCGGACACCCTCAGGCTCGAAGGCAGCGGGTTCTCGTTCGACCTCGCGAACTTCTTCGATGTTGCCGTGAACGGTATCGAGATCATCGACCTCACCGGCGATGGCGACAACGCGTTGTTCCTCGGCACCCACGAGCTGCTCGCACTTTCGCCCACCAGCAATACGCTGAGGGTCCTGGGGGATGCCGGAGACCAGCTCGTGGCTGACCTCACCGGCGCGGGCTTCGTGGACGAGGGATCGGACGGGATGGTCACGACCTACTCGAACGGCGTTGCGTCCATCATCGTCGACGATGCGGTCGAAGCGTTTGTGTCGGTGGACTGACTGCGTTTGACGCGCCTGGGCTGTGCTGCGTACCGTTTGTGGGGGCATTGCCATGGATATCGTCAGTATTGGACCGCTCGACGTCGACCGCGAACAGGTTCGCCGCGAGTTCGAGACCGTTGCGGAGCGACTCGAGGGTCGCAAGCTTGGGTTCCTGTATCTCCCGCACGACGTTGACGCCGCGCCGCTGCTGAAGGCGGCGTGCGAGGGTCTTGGGGATCGCGTCGTGGGGGCGACCACCGGCGGCGCCGCCTTCACCGAGCGAGGGTTTACGCGAAACGGGGTTGTGGGAGGGGTGATGGGCGGAAGCGGATTCGACTACGCGGTCTCCGTCGCTCGCGACCTCTCCCCGCAAGACACCCACCGACTCGACGATGCATGCGGAGAGTTGGTCGTCGCGGCTCGGAAGTCGGTCACTCGGACGCCGGCGCTGCTGGCCCTGGGCGATGGGCGCTCCGTCGACGGCGTGGCGCTCACCGAAACGCTCAGCCGCAGACTCCCTCCGCACTGGCGCATCTTCGGCGGTACCGCGGGGGACTCGCTCGCGTTTGAGGGCCGCTCACGGGTTTTCCTGGACGATGAGGTGCTCGATGGTGCGACCGTCCTCGTTGGTTTGTTCTCCGATTCGAGCTGCGGCGTGGCCGTTGGGCATGGCTGGTCGGCCGTCCTTGGCGCGAAGGAACTCGCGGTCACCGAGATCGACGGCCACAACCTCAAGGGTCTCGATGGACGCCCCGCGGCAGAGGTGTACGGCCAGGAACTCCACCGCCTCGGCCTGGTCTCGGACCCCTCCATGTTGGTCTCGGGCGCCTCGCGCTATCAGTTTGGGGCCCGATCGCGATTCGGCGAGCTCACGATTCGTGCCGCGCTCGAGTTCCCTGGGGACGGCAGCATCCGCCTCGCCGCAGGCGTGATCCCCGGGACGATCCTGCAGGTCGTCTCCACCACGCCCGAGCGCCTCGCCGAGTCCGCGATCGAGGTTGGGCGCCGAGCCGTCTCCGAGTTCGCCGATGGCCGGACTCCGCGCGGCGGTCTGGTCTTCGATTGCGCGGCGCGCTTGGCCTACCTCGAAGATGCGTACCCCAGTCAGGTGCGCGGATTCTTCGCGGGGCATGCCTTCCCTCTGATCGGCGTGACGTCCTACGGTGAGATCGCCAAGTTTGGCGGGAGCCTCGAAGGGTTCCACAACGCCACCGCCGTCATGGCCGCATGGTGACCGCTTGAAGGCGCTGCTCAAGGTCGGATACGGGTGCAACGAGCACTGCACGTTTTGCCACACGCAGGACGTCCGACACATCGATGGCCCGTCTGAGGAAGTCGAGGCCAAGATCGATCGTGCGAAGGCGCTGGGGCACTCGATGGTTGTGCTCTCCGGCGGCGAATCGACGATCCGCCCGGAGTTCTTTACCTGGGCGCGGCGCATCGCTGCGCTGGACATGGACCTGGGCCTGGTCACCAATGGCCTCGTGCTTGCCTATCCCGACGTCGTCGAGCGTCTGATGGGCCTGCGTCTGCGCTACGTCTACATGTCTCTGCACGGTGGGGAAGCTCGGATCCACAACCGGCTGGTCCGACGCGACTCGTTCGAGGCCGCGGCCTCGGCCCTGAAGAACCTCTCCGGCCGCGGGCTCGAGCTGACCGCCAACTGCGTCGTGACGCGCCACAACGTCGAGCACCTCGAGGGGCTGGTCGATCACGTCGCTCCGCTGCACGACGTCCGGTTGAAGTTTTCCTGGGTCGAGCCCAAGGGCGGCGCGGCGCATCTTCTGGAGAGCTTGGTTCCCCGGCTCGAGACCGCCGCCAGTGCCGTGGCCGCGGCCTTGCGTCGCTGGGACGACAAGACCGGCCGGCCTTCACGGGCGGTGCACGGCGGCTTCCCGTTGTGCTCATTGCCGGGGTTCGAGGCGCGTTACGACGACCTCAGGACGCACGACTACTGGACCATGAGCGAGATCGGTGAGCCTGATCTCTTCCCCGTCGACGATCGCAACAAGTCGAAGCCTGCGCCCTGCGAGCGCTGCAACCTTCGCGGGGGATGCCCGGGCTTGTTCCGGCTGTACGCGGAGCGATTCGGTCACGACATGCTCCGTCCTCGGGAGGATGGGGTTCGAAGCAACAGCATCGACTTCGTCTACGAGCACATGCAGACCAACAGCCACGTCGAGGGGGATGTCTGCCCGGTGTGGGCCGCGAGTGCGCGCCCCTACGATCGTGGGCGTCACGTCTTCGTGCGGCACGGCGCAAAGGTGGGCCGCTACCGGGCGCAGTCGCGCGACTTCGACGATGACGAGCTGGAGCGAATCAAGTTTGACACCGCCCAGCTCTATCTCGACGCGTCTCGCAAGGCAGCGCCCGATGACTTTGCTCGCGATCTCGTCAAGCTCGATCGCAGCGAGTTGTGTCGGGAGTGCCCCGGACGTGACACCTGCGCCGGGATGTTCGAGCCTCGTTTCGAAGATGTGTTCGGCCGTGACGATGCCGCGGTCCGAGAGCATCTGAGCTCGCTGCGGGGCGACGTGCTCGATCTGGGGTGCGGCGAAATGCCCTACGCGGACACGCTGAGCCTGGGCATCGAGTCCGGCGCCTTGCGGTATCTTGGCGTCGATCCGGATGCCGACGCCCTGGCGGCGGTCGCGGCTCGCCTACCGCCGGTCGAGCTACAAACCGGCACCTTGGCCAGCATCGAGCCCAGTCGTACCTTCGACCACGTCTTGGTCCTTCGGAGCTGGAACCACCTACCCGATCCTCGGGGGTTTGCAGACCGCGTGGGGATGATGCTTCGCCCCGGAGGGTCCTTGGTGGTCGTGGACAATGTCGCCTTCGGGCTGCTGCGAACGCCGGGGCAGACTCAGGCTGCCCGGGGATCGGCGGCGCGGTGGGAGCACTGCCGAAACGACGATGACACGCAGGCACATGAAATTTTGATGCGGAGTGGGCTGACCCTGCAGCAGCGTCTTCCGGTTCGAGCCGAGGGCAGCAACCAGTGGATGCTCCTGTACACTCGGCCGGCATGAGCGCTGCGCCTGGCTTTCCCGACGATGCTGCGGAGATCGATGCGGACGACCACCGTGTGTCGCTGTGGGTCGATGCCAAACTCTACCCCCGGGATGCGGTGTACGCCGCGGTGCTGCCAATGCTCGCAAAAGCGTTTGTCATGCTGGACCAATCGGCCCAAGGGAAGACCCTCATCGAGCTGCGCCCTCGAGCGAAATCAGACCCTGCTGCTCTGCGAGCGATGCTCGGAGGCCTCGCCAACGAGCTGCTGGTCGCCACGACCCGGGCCGAGATCGCCAAGCGTCGAGGAGGCCTGCTGGAGGCCGTGACGCGCCGGGCGATCTCCGGCGCGATGGGTGCACCCTCGCTGGATGACCTCGAAGGGTTCGATCTGGACGGGGATGCGTTCGAGGATCCCCTGGGCATTGCGGACTCGTGGGAGCGCAGCCACGCAGCGTCCGAAGACAAGGGGGAGGGATGAGCACGCTTCGATTTCACAAGGAGCTGTACTCGGGAATGGCGGTCGACGCGGCCATGAAGCGTCTCGAACGGTTCGCAACGTTCGAGGTCGCAGAGGACGCCAAGCACTGGGTCGTGGAGGTCCAGGCCAAGCGCCTCGAGCATCAGCGTCAGATCGAGCTGGAACTGGGCAACTTCGCGCTTGGGCTCACGATCGAACGCGGCGGTCCGGACGTCGCCGAAGACGCCGTGGGCTGATATGCTGGCGCGGCGCGTCGCTTCGTGGCGCGAGGGAGTGCGACGATGGGGGATGAGCGCAAAGACGACGGCGAAGGACTGCCGAGCTTTCGGGCGGCCGCGTCATCCGTGCTCGGCGCCGATGCCCGCACGATCTCGGCTCGCGCTCGCTCCGCCGCGGATGACCCCCCAGCGGCTCCAGGCGACGTCGCCGGTGGGCAAACGGCAGCCGGCGGTGGTCCATCGCATTGCAGCCACGGGTCGCACGGGAGCCACGGCTCGCACGGCAGCCACGGCTCGCACGGCAGTCACGGCTCGCACGGGAGCCACGGCTCGCACGGAAGCCACGGCTCCCACGGGAGTCACGGCTCCCACGGCTCTTGGTAACAGGGGTGTGGCGGGGGCTGTAGGCCCCAAGAATGCTTCAACGGCCGGTGCATCGGGCCAACGGTCATCGGGATCCAGCCGGCAAGCCTGATATCATCCCCGGCGGGGGCACATCGCGTGAATGATCGAAACGAAGACCAGACCGCAAATGACACGAATGACGACGCCCTCGAGTTGCCGTCATATGAGGCCTCCGCCTCCGCGGTCCTCGGCGAGGACGCCCGTGAGATTTCCGCCCGCGCCCGAGCACAGGCCGACGAGCCGCCCAGTGTCAACGACACGATCAACAGCGGCGGAACCATGGCCGTGCCCACGCACTGTAGTCACGGCTCGCACGGCAGCCACGGCTCGCACGGA
>CAYGTG010000517.1:0-6178 GCA_964352485.1 uncultured Nannocystaceae bacterium
CCTCCATCGAGCGACGCCTTCTGCGCAACCTAGTAGTCGGGGTCGCTCAGCGGGGACTCGTGTTCCCAACATCCAATACAGGCCATTTCACCAGAGGCAAAGTAGCGCTGCCCACCATCGATGAGGCGTGCATTCGCAACGTCGGCCTTCACAGAGGGGACTTATCCGTCGCCTACCCGGTTTGCAAGCCACCGCACGGTCTCGCCACCACCCGCCAGGTACCATCGAGTCGCCATGGCCCCTACCGCGACGCTCGGAGACCGTAGCCTCTTCCCGGATCTCAGTCCCAAGGCGTACCTCAACCACGCCGCGATCTCGCCGCCCTCGGCCCCGGTTCAGGCCGCCGTCGCGCAGTGTCTGTCGCAGTACACCCAGCAGGGGATGGGCGCGTTCATGACCTATCTCGAGCAACGCGAGGTGTTGCGCGCCTCGCTGGCCACGTTGGTGAACGTCCAGCCGGGCGAGATCGGCTTCGTCCCGAACACCTCTTGGGGTGTGGTCTTCGCCGCGATGAGCTACCCGTGGGAGACCGGCGATGGCGTCGTGTTGTTGGACGGAGAGTTCCCGACCAACGTCACCCCTTGGCAACAAGCCGCGTCGCTGTACGGTCTCGACATCCATCGCATCAACGCCGCGGACTTCGGCAGCCCCGACCCCGGCAACGGCCTGGCCCAGCTCGATGTCGCGCTGCGGGCCGGTGCCAAGGTCGTCGCAGTTTCAGCGGTGCAGTTCCAGACCGGCATGCGGATGCCGCTGATGGCCATCTCGGCGCTTGCTCACCGCCACGGAGCGTCCGTGTTCGTGGACGCGATCCAGGGCTGCGGCGTCGTGCCGCTGGACTTCGAGAAGCTCGGGGTCGACATGGCCAGCTGCGGCGGACACAAGTGGATGATGGGGCTGGAGGGCAGCGGATTCATCTATGTCCGAGAGAGCCTCGGCCCGCGGCTTCGGCCGCGACTCTCCGGCTCAGCCACCAAGATGGCCTCGGCTTCTTGTTCGATGGACCCGGGCACCTTCGCTACGATCGGCCGATCAAGACCGACGCGAGCATGGTCGAAGGCGGCGCCTACAACACCCTGGGATTCGTCGCGATGCACACCGCCTTGGACCTGATCCAGAGCATCGGTGTGCAGGACGTCTTCGCGCACGTGCAGCGCTATCACGACGCCCTCGAGCCCAAGCTCACCGGACTCGGCCTCAGCTCCTTGCGTTCGCCGTCTCCGGGGGAACGCTCCGGCGTCCTTGCCTTCGACGTCCCCGAGGCGTTCGAGCCCAACAAGCTCCCCGAACGGCTCGCAGCCCGGGGCGTGTCGGCGTCGATTCCCGATGGACGCCTTCGCTTCGCCCCGCACTGGCCCAACGCGCTCGAGGAGTTTGACGTTGTCGCCGCCGCGGTGGCCGATGCGATCGCCGAGTCCAAGTAGCCCCGACGTGCCGCTCACCGAATCATGACAGACATCGACGCAACGCTTGCCGCGGGAGAGCCCACGGTGGGCTCAGCCACCGAACCCCCTGCGATGCAAGGGCGCTACGTCACGCTTTCCGAGCTCGGCCGCGGGTCGATGGGCGTCGTCCTGCTTGCGTACGACAAGCGCCTCGACCGCAAGGTCGCGATCAAGCTCCTACGGCCCGGGGTCAGGACCGACGCGATGCTCGACGAGGCGCAGTCATTGGCGAGGGTCTCGCACCCCAACGTCCTGACCGTCTACGACGCCGATCACTTTGGCGAGCAGGCGTTCATTGCGATGGAGTTCGTCCGAGGGCAGACACTGCGGGCATGGCAGCGCACAGGCACGCACTCGGTCGAAGCCACCATCGAGCAGTATCGAAAGGTTGCCGCCGGGCTGACAGCCGTGCACGCCGCCGGTCTGGTTCACCGCGACGTCAAGCCGGAGAACGTCATGGTCTCCGACGATGATCGCGTCTTGGTGATGGACTTCGGCGTCGCAGAAAAGACCGAAAGCAACGCCGGTACCGCGCTGGACCCGGGCGAAACAACGGAGTCCGTGCCGCTGGTCGGTACGCCAGCGTACATGGCCCCAGAGGAGTTCGAGGGTCTCGGCTCGACCCCAAAGAGCGACCAGTTCAGCTTCTGCGTCGCGCTCTACGAGGCCCTCACCCAGACCCGCCCGTTCGAAGGAGACAACGTCTGGGAACTCAGTCTCAGCGTCAGCCAGGGTCGGCGCACTCGACGACCGACGGACCACGGCGTACCAGCGTCGGTCCTGTCCATCTTGGACCGCGGCCTGAGGGTCGACCCTCAGGCGCGTTTTCCCTCGATGCAAGCCCTCGACGCGGCGCTCGAGGGCTCGATGCGGCGGTGGCCACTGCGACTCGGCGTCGCCGTCGCCGCTCTCGGAGGGGTCGTCGCAGCCGCGGCCCTTTCACAACCTCCCAGCCCGTGCGAGATCGAGCGAACCAAGCTCGAAGCGAGTTGGTCTCCCTCGGTCCGAAGCACGCTCCGCAACGGGTTCGCCGCGAGTGGACACCCCGACGCCGACGACATCGCGACCGCGTACGAGGCCCGGGTCGACGCGTTTGTGGACGCGTGGCAAGCCGAGACAGCGTCGCTATGTGAGGGTGGCCGGTCAGCGGCTCTCGTTGCCCCGCAACGGGCCTGCCTCGAGCTGCAGCGAACACAGCTGGACACGCTCAACGGAGCTCTCGACGAGACGCTCGATCGTCCAACCGCTGCACTGGCCCTGGAGGCCGCCTCCAGCCTGCCGAAGCCCGACTGGTGTACCGGCGGCACGAGACCGGAGATCGATGTCGCCGCGAAGTACGCCGAAGCACTCATCCCAGTCGAGCAGGCCCTCGCCGCGGGAGCCGCCCTCAGCAGTCTGGGCAAGCTCGACGACGCGAAAGCCTACGCCGAGGACGCACTGAGGATTGCACAAGAGTCTGGCCTGCGCCGCGGCTCCGCCCGGGCGAAGGCGACTCTGTCCCGAATCGGCCAAACCCACGGTCAGTTTTCAGAGGCCGAGCGCTGGATCTCCGAAGCACTGCGCGATGCGGGCGCTGCCCAGGACGACGAACTTCTCGCGACTCTGTGGATCTCGCGGATTCGACTGGCCCTGGAGTCCAAGCGGGACATCGCCGCGGCCAGTGCATGGTTGGAGGCCAGCGAAGTTGCGCTCGCTAGAATCGGCACCCCGGCCAACTACCGCGCCGGGTTGACAAACGCCCAAGGGCAGCTCATGGACGCACGCGGGCAGACGGAGGAAGCACGTGTTCTGTTCCGAGAAGCCGTATCCTTGGGCAAGGCGGAGGGCCACTCCGCATCCACCGTATCGTCATTCCTCAACAACGAAGCGGCCATGCTCGCCAAGCTCGGAAGAGCCGCCGAGTCACGACGCCTCTTTCTCGAGGCAGTATCGATTGCGACGGAGGAGCTCGGCCCGGGCAGCCGGACGCTGGTGACCTACCGAAACAACGCCGCGAACGCCAGCATGCAGCTGCGCGAGTGGAAGCTCGCGCTCGAGGAGTTTCGGGAAATCGAGCGAGTGCTCGACGGTTTGGGGGACACGTCGTCGCCAACGAGGGCCCGGATGCACAGCGGTTTCTCCCAGGCGGCATACTTCGACGGGCAACTCGCGTTTGCCCGACTCCACGCTCAGTCTGCGCTGGCGATCTACGACCAACATGGGCTCGACAGCCACCCCAGAACAGCGGCCCCGCTCACAACGCTCGTTCGGGTCGGACTCGAGCTCCAGGAGTTCGAAGATGCGCTGCGCTGGGCCGACAGGCTGATCGCACTCGACGCCAAGCTCCGGCCCCCCGGAGACCCGGGGGCACACACGGCCCTCATTCTCCGCGCGAAAGCACTCCTCGGCTTGGACCGCGCAGCCGATGCCCTGAACATGCTTCAGGCGGCGCGGACTGGGACAGAACGAGACGGCGACGATCCACAGCTCGCCGGCCTTCTCGTCGCCGAGTCCGAGGTGCTCGACGCGCTCGGGCGACGTCGCGACGCGATCGAGAAGGCCGAGCAAGGTCTCGCGCTTCTCTTGGCCGACGACTCCGATGAGTCCGCTGTGGCCGCAGGATCGACACGAGAATGGCTCCAGAAACTGCGGGGCGAACGGTAGCCGCGACCCTCTGGCCGAGGCTACGCGCAGCTGAGCCCTCGTCAGCCGAAGCTACAGTCGGGGAGGCTCAGGTTCTTCCAGCTGACGTTGTTGCCCTCGTCCAGCTGGTCGATCGAGGTCACCGTATCCAGGATCACGTCGAACCATCCGCTCGTGAACCCGTTGTCGATCTCGACGTAGACGGTCTTGATCTCTGCCGGAGCGACCCAACCGGTGTGCGCGTAGATCGAGGACAACTGCCCGACCGAGGGCGCCGCCGACAGGCCCGTAAACACGTCGACCCATACCCCCTTGGAGACCACACCAGCGTTCTCCACCGTCACCGCGAGCTGAGGGTTTCCGCCGGATCCCGTGCAGCCTCCGGGCGCGATGTTCAGCACGCGGAAGTCGGACTTCTGCGTGGGGAGCTTTCCGGTCAGCCACGCTCGGATGGGCGATCGATCGCCCGTGGTTCCGACCGCAAACGTCGCAATTCCCGTGGGCGCCCAGTGGCTCAACACCCCGAAGACGTACCCCTCCTCCCCATTCAACAACATCGGCCCGCCCGAATCGCCTCCTTCGATGTTCGTGCCGCGGTCGCCGACGCCGGGGCCCGCTTCATCGGCGTCGTACGAGAATGCGGTGTGTTGTCGACCGGGGACGGACTCCCAGTCCAGGTAGTCACTGCCGGTCATCATGCGGCGGTCTCGTCCGCCCCCGTAGCCCACCTGAAAGATGGTCTCTGGCGTCATCGTGGAGTAGCGCTCCAGCGGCGCCGGTCGATCGAGATAAACCGGCCGCGGTACGGCAACGCTCGCAGGAACCGACGCGTTGAGCCGCAGCAACACCATGTCGTCCGTCCAAGAAGGCCCCCCGGTGTGAAGAGGCGGGGCGCTCACGGCGATCGCGGTCCGGGAGGTCGAAAGCGGTGCGTCACGATCCGGCCCGAACGAGACCGGGACCGGCGAGGGCAGCGTGGTCCATCCGCCGTTGAAGTAGGCGGTGTTGCCGTAGCCGCAGTGCGCTGCGGTCAGGAGCATGTCTGGTGCGACCAGCGTGCCGGTACACCCGCCGACTCGGACCACGGCGTTGCGAACGGCATTGCTGGTATCGATCGGCGCAAGCGCGTCCTCGACACGCTCTTGCGCGTCTTCTTCGTCGAACCCCAGCTCGTCCTCGTCGAGCAAGAGGTCCGACTCGGCCTCGGGGTCGCAGCCTCCGAGCACGCCGGCACAGAGAAGAAGAATAGGAAGCGGAGCACGAGTGGCGGAAAAGAACATCGCCACCGGTGGTACCGACGCGCGGGAACATGTTCCCGGAGTCGTGTCGATTTCGCGCCGCCGCCGGGTCGGCCGCACCGGTTCGTCCGGCCGGACCGCTGTCCAGAGGACCTACGGAAGGACGAAGTCGGCGAACACCGAGAGGTGGTCGGAGGCGATCTGCGACGAGTAACACGCGAGCGGCTGGCCCTCCTTGGGCAGCCATCCTCCCGGCGGGTCGTCGTCGTCACCGTTGTCGGAGCAGGCGTTGTAGACCTCGGCACCTTCGAACAGCGCCTGTCCGTAGATCACGTAGTCGAGCCGGGAACTGAAGTTGCCTCCGATGAACGTGCCGTCGTTGGCCGAGTCTTCATGGAACGCCGGAGCGATCTGAAAGCCCTGGCTCGTGAGCACGTCGAAGGGGTGGTAACGCAGCGGCACGTCGATGTCGCTGCCAAGCTCGTACGAAGCCGGCAGCGGCGGGACCTCATCGAGCGACATCCCGAGATCGACGTCATCGACCTGCTCGTTGAAGTCGCCGAGCACGATCAGACCATCGGCCGGCCGGTTTTCCCGGTACAGCCGCGCCCCCCGAGCCAGGCGCTCGGCCTCGACCTGCCTGCGGAACAGGTCCTCGTAGTCACCACCGGACTTGAGGTGCACCGTAAACAGCGCCGCGTAGCAACCCGGCTCGGGTTGGACCCGCACCGCGAGGATGTCACGCCCCACGTCATTCGCGCTCGGATCGCTGCTCAATGAGCTGCCTCCGTAGCTGGCGATGAGTTCCATCGGAATGCTCAGCGGGCGGCTGACGTTCACCACGCTCGACGGGTTTGCTCCCCTGCTGACCGA
>CAYGTG010000518.1:0-6168 GCA_964352485.1 uncultured Nannocystaceae bacterium
CTCTTATGATGATCACTCGATGGACCGTTCTCGCTGGCTTGACCCTCTCGCTCGGACTTGGCTGCGCCGACGCCGATGATGGCTCCGTCTCGGACGAGGGCGCGAGTGGTCCCGGAGGCAAGGCGGACGACGCCGATGGCGATCTCGACGCCGAGGCCGTTGCGGTCTACGAGGACATCCTGGGCTCGGGCAACCCGGACCACGACAACATCATCTCGCTCGAGGCGTTCTCGGCGCTGTTCCGCTCCGAGATGGGCGAGATGCATCAGGACTTCCACTCGCTGCGGCGCTGGTACCTGATGTCGATCTACACCCGGGTCCCGCTGCAGATGCAGGGCAAGGATGGATCGCAGCTGCTGCAGGAAGGCGACCCGAACAGCGGGCTCGAGTTCTGCGCGATGCATGGCGTCATGATCGATATGCTCGCCAACAGCTTCCCGTGCGACCCGAACATCGATCGGTCGTGCTTGGGTGACTTCGCGGTGGAGACCGAAACCATCGACCCACAGGACAGCGTGTTCATGGGCTGGGGCAGCGACGAGGAGCTCCTCGCGCAGCTGCAGGCTCGCAACGTCTCCGGTGATGGCATCGCGAAGGCCCGCTCCGCGATCGCGGCCATCGACGAAGCGATGGCCACTGGAGCCTTCGAGGACATCGCGGCGGATCCGGCCTCGGGCATCAGCTCGGCCGAGGACGCGATGTGCCTGTTCATGCAGACCTCGCTTCGCCTGGGAAGCTGGGAAGAGTTCGACGCGGCGCAGCAAAGCGGGGAGATCCTCCCGGACTCCGACGCTCGCTTCTACCGACGCTCGACCGAGCCCAACATCGGAATTCACAACGCGCTGCACGGCATGTTGATGGCCCGCGGCTCCGCCATCGACGTCGGAAGCCCCCGCGACAACCTCTACAACTCCCTGTTCTGGGGCATCCACGGCTGGGTCGAGTTCAAGTGGAGGGAGGCTCGGTCCCAGTGGTACCCCAACTGCGGCGACGGACCCGGGGTGCTGTGGGGCGGCGACGAGAACGGACAGTGGGACGTTCGCGACGATCGCGAGACCATCATCGAGAACTGCGGCGCGGCCTACTACGAGGAGGTCGCGAAGTGGGGTCTCAACCACGGCATCCACATCGGCGACCAGTTCCGCGAGCCGGCTGCCGGCACGATGGGCGCCGAGTGTCGCGAGGCCTCCGACTGCAACGAGGGGCTGCTGTGCAAGCCCATCGATGAGAATGGCAGCCTCTGCTTCGCCGACCCGAATCGCACCAAGACCCCCGCCTCGCCCGAGGGCATCGAGCCCGAGACCGTGTTCGAGGTCGACCCCAAGGACCGCACCAACTGCGAGCAGGGCGAGATGGACTGCGGCGAGTTGCTCGAGGTGCTCGAGGACGGACACCCCAGCGTGCCTGCGCTGGAGTAGGCTCTGGTGTAGGTATGTTATTTTCTGATACGCTCAAAGAGTGACGTACCGCCCGCACGTGCTGGCTGCGGGTTTGGCCGCCGCCGTGCCGTCGGTCGCCGGTTGTCGGTCGGTCTGCGTTCCGCTCGAGCCTGGGACCGCGGGAGAGGCCTGCGAGGCCATCGACGGCTGCGGGCCGGGACTCGCCTGCGTTCAGTCTGATCTGTGGGAGCAGTGCGATTCGCAGGACGGCGGCTGTTGTTTGCCATACTGCAACACCGAAAGCCCGCAGTGTCCGCAAGGGCTGGACTGCGTATCCTGGTGGACGGACGTCCAGGGAGACCCGATGGTGCCGTACCACGAGCATTTTGGGCTCTGCGTTGGAGAGCTTCCGTGACGCAAGCGGTTGGTGGACTCCGGACGTTGCTATCGGCGCTGGTGAGCGTTGTCCTCTTCGCGTGTCGTCCCGCGGTTGATGTGTCCTCAGGAGGCAGTGGTGGATCTCCCTCTTCGGGCGGGAGCGTTTCCTCGTCGTCCTCGTCTTCGACGTCGTCCTCCGGGGACGAGAGCTCGACCGGAGAGCCGCAGTTTGAGGGGCCCGGATGCGGGGAACCGCCACCGTGCGACCGGGGCACGTTCGAGGGGCACATGCGCATCGAGTCCGCGGAGGACCTGGCGCAGATCGAGGGATTCACGGAGATCACCGGGGCTCTGGAGATCATGAACTCGCAGGATCTTGTGTGCCTCGATGCGCTGGCGTGTCTGGAGGTGGGCGGGCGAGACGTGCGGATTCAGGACAACGCGGCGCTTCGCTCGACGGGAGGGCTGGGCGCGCTGCGGGAGATCGGGCAGGAGTCCGGAGGCGGCCTGAACGCTTCGGGTGACATCATCGTCGCCCACAACGCAGTGCTCGAGCGGCTTGCGGGCTTCGCCGTGCAAGAGGTGTATCGCTCCGTTCTCCTCCTGGAGAACCCGCAGCTTCGCGTGGTCTCCGGACTTCGCGAACTTCGGACGGTGGCGGGTCTGCACGTGACGTCGAACCCGAGGCTCGAGTCGATGGTTGGACTGCGAGACGTCGTGGCCGTTTGGCTCTGCTACGTGAGCTTCAACGAGAGCTTGTGCGCGGACGAAGTCGTCGCGGTGTGCGGTGGCCTCGAGTCCCCTCCGAAGGGCGCAGCCGTCTACAACGATCCCGGCTGTGGCTCGGTTCCGGCCGGGACCTTCGACGAGTGGTACGAAGGAGTCGAGTGCTTCGTTGGAGCGGACGATTGCCCGCTGGGACAGAAGTGCACGGCCGTCAGCGCAGAGGGGTACCCGAACCCGACTCACCTCGCTTGCCGGCCGGTCGTTGAAGAGCCTGATGCACCGTACGAGGCTTGTTCTGTTCTTGGAGAGCAGGGGGCCGGGCTCGACACGTGTGAGCGCCATTCCTACTGCTGGTATGGCGAATGCGTGCCGATGTGCCGCGGATACCACCCGAGCGGGGCATGTCTGTCGACCGAGGCGCGATGCAGGGTCAACTCGTCAGGGACACTCCTCCTGTGCGAGGCGGTTTGTGACCCCATCCTGCAGAACTGTGACGAGGGGCTGGGCTGCTACCCAGTTGACGGGGCGTACCAGTGCGCGCCCGTGGCATCGGAGCGTGGGGCAGGGAACTCGGGCGAGGACTGCGGCTTCATCAATGAATGCGACGCCGGCCTGACTTGCGTGAACCCCGATGTGCGTTCGGACTGCTCGGCGGAAGCTGGCGGATGCTGCACGGAGCTGTGCGACGTCAGGGAGCGGGACTGCCCCCCCGGCCTGGACTGTGTGCCCTGGTACGAGCGGTTCCCTCCGTTTCCGACCAATCTCCCCCGACACCTCGAGAACGTGGGCATCTGTGTCGACCCCTCTTGAGCATCGGCGTTCTCGCTGCGCATGGCCACCAGCCGTCGGTGGTGCTGCCCAGCTCGTGGAGTCGGAGCGCACGCGGCGGGCGGCAGGCCCACGAACGATCCTGCCTGGTTTGCTGCTGTGTGCCTCGGTGGCTGGCGCGATCGGTTGCCATCGATCCCCGCTGATCACCGAAGGCAGCGGGGGGA
This sequence comes from uncultured Nannocystaceae bacterium, assembly GCA_964352485.1. Lineage (GTDB taxonomy): Bacteria > Myxococcota_A > Polyangia > Nannocystales > Nannocystaceae > CAJXVA01. The sequence continues at coordinate 3,479 of CAYGTG010000518.1, forward strand.
CGTCGGGCGAGGTGGCGCTCGGCACCTCCAGTTCGACCGGAAGCACCCCGAGCAGCGACGAGAGCTCGACCGGTGAGCCCCAGTTTGAGGGCCCCGGATGCGGGGAGCCGCCGGCCTGCGATCGCGGAACGTTCGACGGGCACGTGCGGATTGAGTCCGCGGAGGATCTCGCCGAGGCCGCCGGGTTCACAGAGATCACCGGGGCGCTGGAGATCATGAACTCGCAGGACCTGGTGTGCCTGGATGCGCTGGCGTGTCTGGAAGTGGTCGGGCGAGATGTGCGGATTCAGGACAACGCGGCGCTGCGCTCTACACAGGGGTTGAGCGCGCTGCGGGAGGTTGGGCAGGAGCGCAGCGGTCAGTGGAGTGTGGCGGGTGATGTCATCGTCGCCCACAACGTGGTGTTGGAGAGGCTTGCGGGCTTTTCGGTGCAGGAGGTCCACCGGTCCCTCTTGATCCTGGAGAACCCCCGGCTCCGTGTGGTCTCCGGTTTTCGCGACCTGCGGACGCTGAATGGGCTTCACGTCACCGCGAATCCGAATCTAGAGTCACTCGTCGGACTGGCGGGGGTTGAAGCGGTCTCCCTTTGTAACGTGAGCTTCAACGACAGCCTATGCGTGACCGAGGTCTTCGAGGTCTGTGGTGGTCTGGAGACGCAGCCGTCGGGAACCGCCTCCTACAATCGAGCCTCCTGCCAGGAGGTTCCCGGCGAGATCTTCCGGGATGTGGAGAGGTCCTGGGAGTGCAGCTTCCGCGCCGACGACTGCCCACCTGGCCAGAAGTGCGTGCCAGTCGCAATCGACGGCGGGTCCCACGAGGACTACGCTGCGTGTCGACCCGTTGTGGTGAATCCTGCTCGTCCTGGTGAGCCTTGTTCGCAGCTGGGCGGTGAGGCGGAGGGGCTCGATACGTGTGAACGGCACTCGACGTGCCGCGATGACGTCTGTGTTGCCATGTGCCGGGGTGGCGATGAGCAGGGAGCGTGCTTGCGGCCCGAGGAGTTCTGCCACGTGAATGGATCCGGCTCGCTCGTTCTTTGTTTGGATGCTTGCGATCCGATCCTCCAAAACTGTCCAGACGGCGAGGGCTGCTACCTGGTCGACAACAGCTTTCAGTGCGCTCCTGCGGCAGCTCTCGAACCGACGGGGTCGGGAGACGGCTGCGAGTTCATCAATGCGTGTGATGCTGGCCTGATCTGCCTAAACCCGGGTGTACGTTCCGATTGCCCGCCGAACAGTGGTGGGTGCTGTGTGGAGACTTGCGACTTCACAGCGTCGGACTGTCCGCCGGCGTTCGAGTGCGCCGCGCTCTACGAGCCGTTTCCGTCGTTCCCTGGGAACCTCCCCCGGCATCTCGAGAACGTGGGGATTTGTGTCGACCCATCCTGAAACGCGACCTCGCAGGTACTGCTTCCGTGGACTTCGGCGGTGTGCCGCATGGGTGTTGGGTGCGCCTCTGCTCTTCGGGTGCGCGACAACGACGACTGAGGATCTCGAGTCCGCGTTGGAAGCCAAATACGCCGAGCCGTTCGAAGTGGAGAGACTCTACCGCGAGGGGCCGTTGGGTGACCGAAGCTGGAATTTCTCGGGAAAGCCTGTGCGCTTTGGCGAGCTGAGTTTCAACGGCCGGTACAAGAATGGCACGAAGGACTCTGAAGCGTTGTTGGCTTTCGATGGCTACGAGGCGACCTCTGTGTCCGCTGAGCTTCGCACGTTGCTCAGCGAGGCATGCGATCGCGTCTCGTTGGCACGCACGAAGGAGCGTGCCTACGTCTCGGAGTTGCCACGGCACCCGTGGGGGCAGCCGGTTGTCGCGCTGGCGGACGTGATTGCGGATCGGAAGCAGAGCAGCTTTACGATGACGCTGAAAATCCCGCGCGTCCCCACGGACCCCGAAGACTCGCGGCTTGTGGCGGTTGCTCTGTTGGTTTCCGATCTGACGCCCAGGTTGGGAGGGGCGTACCGGTTGCGCGTTCACTTCACGCCCGGCGTCGCGGACAGCGAGGCAGGGGGGCGACACCGCGGTGCGAGGTCGTTGGATCTCGAAATCGCAGACCCAACCGCCGCTTCCCCGTCCGCGCGAGGCCTCTTCGAGCAGCTCTCCGGACGCCCTCAATAGTGGCGTGACATCCGATGGCCGAAACGGTGTCCGCTACTTCACCGAGTCGATCGCCTCGATCTCCAGCTGCCCCAACGAAACCAGCGCCAGCACATCCGTCACCTCCAGCGGCAGGTGCCCGGCGGTGACGCCCATGCGCCCCCACGTCGGGTCGATCTCGAACCACCGCGTGCCGTCGTGATACGCGACCCAGGCGTGCGCGACCATGTCGCCGCCCTCGGCCGCCATGCCGCTGCGGACCTCGGCAGGCACACCCGCGGAGCGCAGCAGCGACACCGTCAGCAGTGCGTACTCGCTGCAGTCGCCGCGGCCGACCTCCAAGATCTCGGTGGCGTCGATGGAGCGCGGGGTGACCTCGTACGCCACCCGCTCGTGGACCCACTTCGTGATCACCGCGGCCTTCGCCGTAGCGTCCATCTCCGGCTTGGTCAACGAGTTCCGGACGGTCTCGATCTCCGGGTCGTGAATCCGCAGGTCGTCGGAGGTCTTGAGCAGGGCCTTCTTGCGAGACTTCGTCAGAACCGCGGTGGCCTCCGCGTCCCGAGCTTTGGCGCGGACGGTGAGCTCGACGT
>CAYGTG010000519.1:0-6163 GCA_964352485.1 uncultured Nannocystaceae bacterium
CCGCTGGCGGCCATTGCCGGTCCGCAACGGAGCGTGGGGAAGTTCGGCGACGCCGCCGCGGTCCGGGTGGACACGCCGAGCCGCACGCGAAGCGGCGGGGGCCACGACGTCACGCAAGTGAACGCGCTGCTTCGCGCGCGCGGCCTGAGCCTGACGCCGATGTTTGCAGACGCGGGCCAGGTCCGCCGACTCACCGCGAGAGCGCTCCGACGAAGTGGACGCGCTCAGCCCGACCTGCTCGGGATGTTCGAGGTGGACGGTGCCTCCCTCGAGGACGCGAGGGCCCTTGCTGCTCTGGACGTCGTCGAGTTTGTCAGTCTGAGCGCAGTCGGTACGCCTGAGCCGGTCGACATTGCTCCACCCACGCCCGATCTGCAGGCGCTTCAGGGATACCTGGGTCCCGATCCCGGCGTGGATGCGGTGGGCGCGTGGGCGATGGGGTATCGCGGCGAAAACATCGGCCTCGCAGACATCGAGTACGCGTGGCTGCTCGAGCACGAGGAGTGGAATGAAGGCTCGCTGACACCGGAGCCCAACCAGACGCCCGACCTGGAGGCGCTGGTCGATATCACCGACGGCAACCACGGCACGGGCGTTGCTGGGGTCCTCATCGCAGGGGACAACGGGTACGGCATCACCGGCATCGCTCCGAGCGCCACGCTGGGCGTGTATCCGGAGCTGACGCTCGAGTCGGGCTCGCGGCGACCCGAGGCCATCGTCTCGGCGGCTTCCGACGCCGCGCCGGGTGACGTGGTCCTGCTCGAGATGCAGACCGGCGACACGATCACCGGCCTGCTTGGCCCGGCCGAACTCAACGAGCCGGTGTGGGTGGTGAGCCGGATGGCGACCGATGCCGGGGTGGTGCTCGTGGCAACCGCCGGCAACGGGGCGCTCGACCTCGATCGGGACGAGCTGGCCTACTATCGCGAGCGGGGCGACTCCGGCGTGATCATGGTCGGCGCCGGTCAACCCGGCACGAGGGAGCGCTTGAGCTTCAGTACCTACGGAGCGCGTCTGGACGTGCAGGGATGGGGCGAGCAGGTCTTCACGACCGGGTACGGCCAGTACGCGATGTACGGGGACGACCCCAACCAGAGCTACACGGCGGTGTTCAACGGAACCAGTTCGGCCGGTCCCGTCGTCGCCGGCGTCGCCGCGCTGGTGCAGGGAGCGGTCAAGGACAACGGCGGTGCGCCGCTCACCTCGGCGCAGATGCGAACCGTGCTTCGCGGCACGGGACTGCCGCAACCGGTGGGAGACACCGGGCAGGTTGGGCCGCTGCCCCAAGCCCCTGCGGCCATCCAGGCCGCGCTCGTGCCTCCGACCGCTCCGCCATCGGTCATGATCAGCAACCCCGGCGCCACGCAGACCGAGGAGACCAGCCTGGCGACGACGATCGACGTCGACGCCAGCGAGGACACCGCGTTCGTTCAGCTCTCGATCAACGGCGAACTGCAGTCGGTCATCGACGAGGTGCCACCGTTCTCGTTTGCGGAGGTGGTGTTTCCCGTGGGCACGTGGGAGGTGGTGGCCGTGGCGACCAACATCTGGGAGGTCGAAGCCAGCTCCGATGCGGTCGTGCTCGAGGTTGGCTGGACTCCGCCCGCGGGAACCACGACCGGCGCCGACGGGTCGACCGGGCTTGGGGTGGGTACCGGAGGCGGGACCGGGGATGGCGACAGCACGTCCGGTCCCGCGCCGGAGCCCAGCTCGACGGGCGCAGTATCGGCCGGATCGGGCAGCAGTGGTGACTCGGCGGGTGCTTCGGGCTCGGGCGGAGGTTGCCGGGTTGGCGGCGGGCCCGGCCTCCCGCTCTTCGCCCTGACCGGGTCCTTGGCCTGGCGACGGCGCCGGCGCTGAAGCGGCGGGCCGCCCTTCAGAGTCCGGGGACGAGGCCCGCGCAGCCCTGCGAGCGGATGCAGCCCGAGCAGATCTTCAGGTTGCCGCGCTCGGCCGCAACTTGCATTGGCCCCGTGCCGACGCCGGCGAAGTCCGCCGGGTCCTCCGTGCTCACGATGACGCTGCAGTGGTCGGAGTTGAGCTGGATGTTGTAGCCAGCGCCCTGGGTTGCGGGTGCACCGGGATAGTTGATCGAGCCTTGATTGCTGGAGGGGCGCGAATCGAGATCGACGAAGTCGGCGAGCATGACCGTGCCGGCGCCGGGCTCGACCGTCGCTTCGCAGGAGGCTCCCAGCTCATCGTTCCCGACAATGCCGGCTCCGTCGTTGCGCATGTTGTAGCCAACCCAGAAGTCGCTCGGGATATCCACGGTGGCATCGGAGGCCTGGCCGTCATCGGAGACCACCCGAACCTGGCTAAACGAGAACCCTTGAGCGAGGCATCCACAAGTGCTCGGATCCCAGTCCGAGGCCTCGCAATCCGTGCGGAGCGCGTCGGTGCACTCGGGCATCTCCGGGGTGGACGGATCGAGAATGACCCACGCTTGGCCGTTGCTGAGCGTCACGTCGGCCGAGCCGGGCAGATTTTCGATGCAGACGTTGCCGCGGTTCTGATAGTCGGCGTCGGCGTCGTTGTCCTCGGTGACCACGGTGAGGTCGAAGATGAAGTCGGAGGGCAGGGTGACGCGAAGGTCGGCCCCGCTGCGGTCGATCTGGGTCGGCCCGTCGAAGAAGACCGCGACCTGGCAAGCGTTTCGCCAGGGCGCGAGCCCGTTGGGGTCGACACAGTCTGCTGATGGATCGCTCTCGAACGGAGGGGGAGGCAGGGACGCTGTAGACGCCCGGATCGAGATGCGGTCGAAGTCAGCCCCAGCGAGCGCCGCGCTGTTCGTCATCGTGAACCGGCGCATTTCGACCGTGATCCGGTCGGTGTCGGCGTACTGCACGATGACGTCCCCTCGGTTGCGAAAGTTGTCGCCACCCTCGTTTCCGATCTGCAGTGAGGTGATCGCCGGCGCGCCGTCAGTCGCGTACGTGGCGAACGGCTGGTCGATCACGGTCTCCCAATCACTGCGGAACGGGCGCCACTCACCGAAGTCGCCGGTGGATTCGTCTGAGACTTCGTCCCCGGCGGTGCCGTCGGTATCGGTATCAGCTTGGTCCCCAACCCGCGACGAACATGCTGCCGCGAGGAGCACCGAGAGGCTGAGGATGTGTCGAATCCTTCGCACACCGCGACGGTAGTCACAGAGACACCGCGGCGCAAGGCTCCAAGGGCGGCCGGAGACGGCACCCCTCGATTTGCAATCCTCGGCGCGGTTGACCGATTTCCGGCACCGGCTCGCTGTCCGCTACTTGGCGAAGCCGCGGTCGCGCATCAGCGCGCCAACATCCGGGTCCCGACCACGAAACGCCCGATACGCCTCCGCCGGGTCGACGGCGTTTCGCGGCGCGAACAGATGCTCGACCAGCTTGTTCGCGACGCCCTCGTCGTAGAAACCACCGGGCGCGGCCGCGAACGCTTCGGCCGCATCCGCGGTGAGAACGTCGGCCCACATGTACCCGTAGTAGCCGGCCGAGTAGCCCTCTCCCGAGAACACGTGGCCGAAGTGCGGGGTGCGGTGGCGCATCACGACCTCGCTGGGCATGCCCCACTTCGCGAGCGTCTCGCGCTCGAACGCATCAGGATCGATACCGGTGGGATCGATCGTGTGCAGCTCGAGATCCATCATGGCCGAGGCCAGGTACTCGGCGGTGCCGAAGCCCTGGTTGAACGTGGCGGCCTTGCGGATCTTGTCGACCAACGCCTTGGGCATCGGCTCGCCGGTCTCGTGGTGCCGTAGATACCCGTCGATGACGGCGTCGGTGAACAGCCAGCGCTCGAGCAACTGTGATTGGAACTCGGTGTAGTCCCGCACGCCGCCGGAGAGGCCGGGGTACTTCACGTTGCTGCTCAGCGCGTGCAGGGCGTGGCCGAACTCGTGAAAGAAGGTCGAGGCGTCGTCGGCAGAGACCAGCACGGGCTGGCCCTGCGGAGCCTTGATGAAGTTGGAGTTATTCGACACCAGCACCGTGACCTCGCCGTCGTAGGTGTGGCTGGAGCGGTACGTCGAGGCCCACGCGCCCGAGCGCTTCCCGGGCCGGGCGAAGGGGTCGAGGTACCAAAGACCGATGTGCTTGCCACTGGATGCATCGGTCACTTCCCACACCTTAGCGTCGGGGTGAAAGACAGGGACGGACCCTTCGGGCACGGGGGTGAATGCGAAACCGAACAGTTTGCCGGCGACCATGAACATGGCTTCGCGCAGAGGGTCCAGCTGCAGGTACTGCTTCACCTCGTCGGAGTCGAGCGCGTAGGTCTTCTGACGAACCTTCTCGGCATAGAACCGGTAGTCCCAGGGCTCGATCTCGATGCCCGCTTTCTCGGCCTTGGCGACCTTCTGCATCGCGGCGACCTCCTCCTTCACGGTGGCGGTCGCGGCAGGCCACACGCCCATCATGAGGTCGCGGGCACGGGCCGGGGTCTTGGCCATGCGGTCTTCGAGTCGCCACGAGGCGTAGTTGTCATAGCCCAACAGCTTGGCGCGCTCGTGACGGAGCTGCAGGATCTCGGCGATGAGCTTGTTGTTGTCGTGCGCGTCGCCGTGGTCGCCCCGGCTGTAATACGCGCGCCACACTTTCTCCCGCAGCGCGCGCTGGGTCGAGTAGGTGAGGAATGGATCCATGGCGGAGCGGGTGTTGGGCAGGACCCAGACCTCGGCGTCGGGCTTCTTGATCGCCGCCTTGAATGCATCGGGCAGGCCGCCAAGGTCCTCGGTACCCAGCTCGATGGTGCTCTGCTCATCGGCGAGTATGTTGTTGCCGAAGGCGTCGTGAAGCTCGGCGAGGCGCGACTGAATCTGCGCATAGCGGGCCTTGCCGTCGGCATCGAGGCTGGCGCCTGCGCGCGCGAATCGGTTGTAGACCAGCTGGACAAGGCGCTGCTCACTCGCTGGGCGCGACGCCAGCTCGGGGCTCTCGTGGACCGCTTTGATGCGGGCGAAGAGCGGCTCGTTTTGAATGATCTTGGTCTCGTACTCCGAGAACACCGGCGCCAACTTGGCAAACAGGTCACGGAACTGCGGCGTGGACATGTTGCTCGACCAGATGCCGAGGTAGACCTCGAACCGGTCCATCGCCTGGCCGGCGCGCTGCATCTGCACGATGGTGTTGTCGAACGAGGCGGGCTCCGGATTGGCCGCGATCGCATCGAGCTCGGCGAGGTGAGCGGCCATCGCCTCGTGGGCGGCGGGCTCGACCTGCGCCAGGTCCATGGCGGAAAAATCGGGGATGCCACCGTAGGCACCCGTCCATTCGGCGAGCAGAGGGTTCGTCGTCGTCACGGTAGCGTCGGGGGTGGTCGGTGCGGCGGGCTCGGTGGATGCCCCCTTGGGGTTGGCGCAGGCACACAAGGTGGCGGCGAGGCCGAGCATGAGGGCGGTTCGAGCGGACATGGAGCCGCGGACCATACCAGCCCTGCTACGGTGCCGTGTGTCGTCCCGACTGCATCTGGACCTGGCGTGGTTGGCGGGTGCAACGCCGCTGATGAGCGACCGCTATTGGGCGCAGCGCGGGACCCTGGCTGCGTCCCTGCGTGGTGTGGGTGATGGGCGAGGGCAGGAGGCGGAGCCCGTTCGTCAGGTCGGCCGGTGGTTCGAGCGTGTGCATCTCGCGGCACTGCGAAGCACGCCGGGGGTGGAGGTCTTGGCCGCCAACGAACCCCTGCGCGCGAGCGGCAGGACGATCGGGGAACTCGATGTCCTGTACCGCCACGACGGCCGCATCGTGCATCGAGAAGTTGCGGTGAAATTCTACCTCGCCGCCCGGCCGGGGACCGAAGCCTCGGCATGGATTGGCCCAGGAAAGCGCGACCGCCTCGACCTCAAGCTCGACCGCTTGGCGACGCATCAGGTCACGGTCGCCAAGCAGGCACGGGCCGTGGACGCTTGGCCCCAACGCCTCCCGTTCCCACGGGTCACCGAGGTCCTGATGTTGGGGGCGTTCTTCTCTCCGGCGGGCGAGATGCGGCGGCCACAGGGGGCGTGCGCCGACGCAGAGCACGGGCACTGGTATTTTGCCTCCGACTTCGCAACGCGATTTGGCGACGCCCCGTGGGACGAAGTCGAGAGACCGACATAGTCGACTTTCATAATTGCCGCACGTACCGTTGGTGTTCCCCAGCGCCAGTGGTTATGCGAGGTCGCTGGCACTGCAGACATATGCGG
>CAYGTG010000520.1:0-1942 GCA_964352485.1 uncultured Nannocystaceae bacterium
AGGCCAAGCGCAACACGCTGGCAGAGCCGACGCCGGTCGACCGCGGCTAGCATGGCGACGTCCCCCGACACATCGGGCACTGGCCTGATCTACGGCGTCGACGATATGCCTCCGCTCGGTGAGACGGTGGTGCTGGGCCTTCAGCACTACCTGACGATGTTCGGGTCGACCGTGGCCATCCCGTTGATGATGGCAGGTCCACTCGGCATCGAGAACGATCCGGAGAAGCTCGGCTGGCTCATCGGGACGATGTTCTTCGTCTCGGGTATCGCCACGCTGTTGCAGACGACGATCGGAAACCGGCTGCCGATCGTGCAGGGCGGAACGTTCTCGTTCCTGACGCCCGCAATCGCGATCTGCGGGATGGCTTCGCTGAGGACCGCAGGCTTCGAGGTCCGGATGCAGCACATCCAAGGTGCGGTGATCATCGGGGGACTGGTGCAGATGGGCATCGGCTACTCGGGGCTGCTTGGGAAGCTCCTTCGGTTCGTGGGTCCGGTGACCATCGCACCCACGATTGCGCTGATCGGTCTCGCGCTGTTTCCCTTTGGCGCGCCCACTGCTGGAAAGCACTGGGGCATCGGCGGGCTGACGATCTTTCTCGTCATCCTCTTCTCCCAGATCCTTCGCAAGAAGCATCGCGTATTTGAGCTGTTTCCGATCCTGCTGGGGATGGGCGGCGCGTGGCTGACCGCCATCGTGCTGACCGAGATCGGAGTCTTCGAAGTCGGGCATCCGGCCTATACGTCCTGGGACAAGGTCGCGCAGGCCGATTGGTTCCGCGTTCCTATGCCGTTTCAGTGGGGAATGCCGGTGTTCAGCGCGGCGGCGGTCGTTGGCATGCTGGCCGGCGTCGCGGCTTCGATCGTCGAGTCGGTGGGCGACTACTACGCGTGCGCACGGCTCAGCGGCGCGCCGATTCCAACCTCTAAGGTTGTCAGTCGAGGCATCGGCACCGAGGGGCTCGGAGGCCTCATCGCCGGAATCATCGGTTCCGGAAACGGAACCACCAGCTATTCGGAGAACATCGGCGCGATCGGTCTGACGCGGGTGGGCTCGCGCCGCGTCGTGCAAGCGGGTGCCATCATCATGTTGGTGCTTGGCACGACGGCCAAGTTCGGTGCTCTGTTCACGACCGTGCCCGAGCCCGTCGTCGGCGGGATGTACTGCACCCTGTTTGGCATGATCGTCGCAATCGGCCTCTCCAACTTGCAGTACGTGGACATGAACGCCCCGCGAAACCTGTTCATCATTGGGTTCGCGTTTTTCATGGGTTTGAGCCTGCCGGCCTACATCGGCGCCAGCCCTCTCGTCATTGAAGGGGCGCACTGGGTCGTCGAGGCGCTGGTCGGCATCGTCAACACGCTGTGCTCAACCGGGATGGCAGTGGGAGCTGTCATCGCCGTCGTCCTCGACAACCTCGTTCCCGGCACCGACGAAGAGCGGGGCCTTGCGCACTTCAGCGACGGAGCCTCCGTCGATGTATCCCTGTCGGCGGGACCATCCGCCTGACCTTTCCTTTTACAACCGAGACCCTCCGATGACTGACACCAGCTTTTCCCCCCGTAGCTACGAGTTCAAACCCTACGTCGATTGCAAGAACTGGATCGGCGGCGAGTGGTCCGATGCGGCCAGTGGAAAAACGCAGGTGGTCATGAACCCGCGCCACGAAAAGGAGATGGGGAAGGTTGCGTGGTCCGACGCCGCCGATGTGGACCGGGCGGTCGCGGCCGCGACGGCGGCGTTTGCCGGTTGGAAAGACACGCCGCTCAAGGAGCGCGGTCAGGTGCTGTATCGGGTCAAGAACATCATGACCGACCGCCTCGACGAGCTGGCGTGGTTGCTCAGCCATGAGAACGGCAAGACGCTCGCGCAGGCCAAGGGCGACGTCCTCAAGGGCATCGAGTGCGTCGAGTTTGGCTGTTCCATCCCCAACCTCGGA
>CAYGTG010000520.1:1952-6160 GCA_964352485.1 uncultured Nannocystaceae bacterium
TCAGCCGCGGGATCAACTGCGCGGTCACCCACGAGCCCGTGGGCGTGTGTGCAGGCGTCGTGCCGTTCAACTTCCCCACGATGGTTCCGTTGTGGATGCTCCCGCAGGCGCTGGTCGCCGGGAACACGTTCGTGCTCAAGCCCTCCGAGCAGGTGCCGTACAGCTCCATGCGGTTGGCCGAGATTTTCAAGGAGGCGGGGCTTCCCGATGGCGTGCTCAACATCGTCAACGGTGGCAAGGAGACCGTCGAGGCGCTGTGCGACAACCCCACGATCCAGGCGCTGGGCTTTGTGGGCAGCACCAAGGTCGCTCGCATCGTCTACGCTCGCGCGGCGCAGACCGGCAAGAAGGTCGTCTGCCTCGGCGGCGCAAAGAACCACCTGGTGGTCGTGCCCGACGCCGAGCTCCAGCTCACCGCCGACACCGTCGTGGCCTCGGCCTACGGGTGCTCGGGGCAGCGCTGCATGGCTGCCTCGGTGATGATCGCCGTTGGTGACGTGCAGCCGATCATCGACAGTATCGTGAAGACCACCTCAGGGATGAGGCTGGGCGAGGACATGGGCTCGATCATCAACCCGCAGAGCGTCGAGCGAATCACGAACTACATCAACGAGGCTGAGAAGCGTGGTGCGAAGGTCCTCGTCGACGGCCGCGGACAGAGCGTCGCGGGGCAACCGGGCAACTGGGTCGGCCCCACGATCCTCGACAACGTCTCGCCCGACATGCCGGCGGGGTGTGAGGAGATCTTCGGGCCTGTCCTGTCGATCATCCGCGCCAAGACCCTCGACGAGGCGATCAAGATCGAGAACGACAACGTCTACGGCAACGCCGCGGCGATCTTCACCACCAACGGCGGCGTGGCTCGTTATGCGGTGGAGCGCTTCAGCGCCGGCATGTGCGGCGTCAACATCGGCGTTCCGGTGCCGCGAGAGCCCTTCGCGTTTGGCGGCTGGAACGACTCCAAGCTCGGGACCGGTGACCTCACCGGGTTCGACGGCTACCGGTTCTGGACCCGTCCTCGCAAGGTCACCACCCGCTGGGAAATGGCCAAAGACTCCACCTGGATGAGCTGAACGATGAACAGCGAAGAGATGATCCGGCTCTGCAAGGAGCACACGATGTACTCGTGGGCGGCCACCGACGCGGTGGCTCCGCTTCCCGTTGAGCGGGCCGAGGGCGTGTACATGTACACGCCCGAGGGCGAGAAGATTCTCGACTTCAACAGCCAGCTGATGTGCGTGAACGTCGGCCACGGCCACCCGAAGATCCGGGACGCCATCAAGGCGCAGGTCGACAAGCTTACGTACGTCTACCCCGGGACCGCCACCGAGGTTCGCGCGCGATTGGGCCAGCTGTTGGCCGAGATTACGCCGGGCGACCTCAACACCTTCTTCTTCACGCTCGGCGGCGCCGAGGCCAACGAGAACGCGATCAAGGCGGCGCGGCTGTACACGGGGCGCCAGAAGATCCTCAGCCGATATCGCAGCTACCACGGAGCGACCAACGCCTGCATGCAGCTGACGGGGGACCCCCGTCGCTGGATGAACGAGCCGGGGATGCCGGGCGTCGTTCGGGTGATGGACCCGCGTCCCTACAACTACTCGTTTGGTGAGACCGACGAGGAGAAGACCCGCAACAACCTGACGTACCTCGAAGAGGTCATCATGTACGAGGGGCCGCAGAACATCGCCGCGATGTTCATCGAGCCGGTCACCGGGACCAACGGCATCATGCCGCCGCCGCAGGGCTACCTCAAAGGCCTGCGAGAGCTGCTGACCAAGTACGGCATCTTGATGGTGGCCGACGAGGTCATGGCCGGCTTTGGCCGGACGGGCAAGATGTTCTCCTTCGAGCACGGCGACATCGTTCCGGACATCGTCACGATGGCGAAGGGGCTGACCAGCTCATACGTGCCACTGGGCGCGATGGCGGTCAGCGATCCCATCGCCAAGCATTTCCGAACCAACACGTTCTGGGGCGGGCTCACCTACAACGCCCATGCGGTCGGCATGGCGACGGCCATCGCCGCCATCGAGGTCCTCCGCGAGGAGAACCTGCTCGAGAACGCGGTGAGCATGGGCAAGATCATGCGGGCCGAGATGGATCGTCTCGTGGACAAGCATCCGTCTGCACGGGAGGGCCGGCAGATCGGCCTGTTCGGCATCATGGACGTGCAGAAGAACAGCAAGGGCGAGCTGCTCGCGCCCTACAACGGCACCCACCCGGCGATGGGCAAGCTGGCAAAGCACTTCCGCGACAGCGGAATGTTCACCTTCGTGAAGTGGAGCAGCTTCATGTGCAACCCGCCGCTGTGCATCAACGAAGAGCAGCTGCGTGAAGGGTTCGCGATCATCGACCGCGGCCTCGACATCACCGACGAAGTCTTCGAGGGATAGAGGCGCCACCCATGACCAAACCTGCCGACATCACGCCGAAACGCTCGGAGACCGTCTTCGAGGAGTTCAAGCCGCCCTACAACAAGATGCAGGCAGCGGTCGAAGCCAATCGCTGCCTGTACTGCGAAGACGCGCCGTGCATCAAGGCGTGCCCGACGTCGATCGACATCCCCACGTTCATTCGCAAAATCGCGACGGACAACGTGAAGGGGTCGGCCAAGACCATCTTCGAGTCCAACGTGCTGGGCATGAGCTGCGCGCGGGTGTGTCCGGTCGAGGTGCTGTGCGTGGGCGACTGCGTGTTCAACGAGATGGACGAGCCGCCGATTCAGATCGGCAAGCTGCAGCGCTACTCCACCGACGTCGCCTACGAGGAGGGGTGGACGTATTTCGAGGCTGGAGAGGACACCGGCAAGAACGTGGGCATCGTGGGGGCAGGGCCGGCGGCGCTGGCGACCGCGCATGAGCTTCGTCGTCTGGGTCATGCCGTCACGCTGTACGAGAAGCGCGAGGTCATCGGTGGGCTCAACACCACCGGCATCGCGCCGTACAAGATGAAGGCGGACGCGTCGGTCGGCGAGGTCAACTGGGTCCTGTCCATCGGCGGCATCGAGGTGAAGACCGGTTTCGAGGTCGGCAAGGACGCCACGCTCGAGGAGCTGGACGCCAAGCACGGCGCGCTCGTGTTGGCGTTTGGCCTGGGGCCCGACAGCTCGCTGTCCGCTGCGGGGGAGGAACTGCCGGGGGTCCACGGAGCGGTCGACTTCATCGAGCAGTTCAAGGTTGGCACGGTCGACCTCACATCCGTGAAGAACGCGGTGGTGGTCGGCGGCGGCAACACGGCTCTCGACGCGGTCCGGGAGCTTCGTGGTCTGGGCGTCGAGTCGGTCACGTTGGCCTATCGCGGCCGGGAGTCCGGCATGAGCGGCTATGCCCACGAATGGAGGGCGGGCAAGGTCGAGGGCGTCCGGGCGGCGTTCGGTACCCAGCCGGTCGCCTTTGTCGGCACGAGCAAGGTCGAGGGGGTGAAGTGTGTACGCCTCGACGAGAACAAGAAGACCATCGAGGGCAGTGAGCACGTGCTGCCCGCGGACCTGGTCCTGCTGGCGATCGGCCAGGGAAAGCTCGGCGAACTCGCGGCATCGCTGCCGGGCGTCGTGGTCGAGAAAGGCCGCGTCCAGGTCGACCAAGGAGGAGCCACGGGTCGTCCGGGGGTGTATGCGGCGGGCGATGCGGCCAACGGAGGCACCGAGGTGGTCTACGCCGCCGCGGAGGGCAAGAAGGCTGCCCACGCCATTGACGCCTACTTCAAGGGCCAAGCCTGAAGGGATTCGACGACATGGCGAACTTGCAGTCCAACACCGCTGGCATCATCTCTCCCAACCCGTTCTGGCTCGCGTCCGCCCCTCCGGCGAACTCGGGTGACCAGATCAAGCGCGCCTTCGACCACGGTTGGGGCGGTGCCGTCTGGAAGACGTTGGGCCAGCCCATTCAAAACGTCTCCAGCCGCTTTGGAGGTCTCCACTACAAGGGGACCAAGAACATCGGATTCAACAACATCGAGCTGATCACCGACCGCTCGCTCGAGGTGAACTTCCGCGAGATCGCGGAGGTGAAGAAGAGCCACCCCGAGCACGCGATCATCGTCAGCCTGATGGTCGAGACGAAGCAAGAGTGGCAGGACATCATTAAGCGCTCGATCGATGCGGGGGCGGACGGGCTCGAGCTCAACTTCGGCTGTCCGCACGGGATGTGCGAGCGGGGGATGGGGTCCGCCGTGGGGCAGGAGCCTGCGGTCAACCAGGAAATCAC
>CAYGTG010000521.1:0-1064 GCA_964352485.1 uncultured Nannocystaceae bacterium
CCGGACTACGGTGCCGCGCCGCTCGCCCAAGCTGCCCCGGCTGCCCCGGCTGCCCCCGTCGGACCCGTCGGAGACGACCCGTTTGGTGGAGGCGGCGGCGGGTTCGATCCGAGCGACGGCCTCATCGATGCTGGCGGTGGCGACATCCCCTCGAAGGGCAACGCTGGCCTTGCCATCTTCGTCGGAATTCTCGGCATCGGCCTGGGCGCGATCGGTGGCTTCTTCGTCTCCAAGATCACGCGCAACTCCGAGACCACCGAGGCAGCCTCCGCGAAGGGTGCTGAGATGGCCGCTGCGGTCCAGCAGATCTCCGATGCTCGCATCGATGTCTCGAAGGCCATGGCAGGCTGGGAAGAGAAGATGGCGACCGATCCTGCCGGGGCTGCCGCCGAGATCGACACCGTGGTCAAAGAGGGCTTCGCCAAGAAGGTCGACGTCAACCAGCTCTTTGGCTGGCAGCTCGCGGCCATCCACGGCAATGGCGTGCGTCGGACGTTCGAGCTCTACGACCAGGCCACCCGCCTGCAAAAGGACCTCGGCTACCTCTCCAACTTCCTGACCACCCAAGAAAAGGCGCTCAAAGCTGGCGGTGGCCCGAGCCAGTTCGCGATCAAGTTCACCGACAAAGGCGCAGTCGTCGTGGCAGCGACGGGCGCAGTGTGTGCCGCCCCCGACGGCGAAGGCGAGCCCACGCTCGAGACCGCCAAGCCCTGTCCCGGCGACAAGGCTTCCGAGGCGATCGGGTACACCGTGCTCGAGAACCTCGGTACCGAGCCCAAGATCTTCGCCAAGGGCACCGCCCCGGGCGAGGTGACCATCCTTCGCGCGGGCGGAGCCATCTACGACTACGCCGTCGGCATGGAGCCCAACCGCAACGCGATGATCATGCGCAACGTGCTGCTGCAGCGGGCCAAAGAACACCTCGAGGCGATGAACAAGGCCGAAAAGGCTGCGATCAAGGCGCTCGAGAACTTCGCCGACAACCCCAACGTGGATGGCAGCGCCGAGCAACCAGACCCCGAAGCGGGGTGAGCCGAAGGCGTCCACTGCGGACGCCTCAGGCT
>CAYGTG010000521.1:1074-6147 GCA_964352485.1 uncultured Nannocystaceae bacterium
GCCCAAGCCCGAGTCCGACGACGGCCTCGGGCTTGGTGCGTCGCAGGCCAGCGTCTCCGCCCCGGATGCACGGCCGGAGCGCGATCCCGAGATGAGCTGGCGTTCGCCTTCGGGGGACCGCCCCGTACGCCTTTGGGTCGTCAATCGGACCCAAGCAGGCCTGTTCCGCTACCTCCTGCGCTTCACGGCATACTTTGGTTTCGTCGTCGTGTTGGTCGCAGCCGGCCTGGGCCTCGCGCTGTATCGGCATTTCGCCTCCGGACTGCCGCCGATTCAAGACATCACGGACTACAGCGACCGGGCGCCCGGCGTGACGCGGATCTATGCGCGCGGGGGGGCCATGCTCGCCGAGCTGGCCCGGGAGCACCGCGCGTACGCCCGCTACGACGAGGTTCCGCAGGACTTGGTGCACGCGGTTCTCGCGGCCGAGGATCGCCGGTTCTTCGAGCACGGCGGGCTCGACCACCGCGGCTTGGCGCGTGCCGCCCTTGCGAACTATCGCGCAGGCACCGTCTCGCAGGGTGGAAGCACGATTACGCAGCAGGTCGCCAAGGGCTTTCTCAACGACGACCAGACGCTGACGCGCAAGTTCCGAGAAGCGATTCTCTCGGTTCGGGTCGAGTCGACCCTGTCCAAAGAAGACATCCTCGAGATCTACCTCAACAAGATCTTCCTCGGCCACGGATCCTACGGCGTCGCATCGGCGGCGAGTCGGTACTTCGGCAAGGAGCTGGGGGACCTCACCCTCGCCGAGTGCGCCCTCATCGCGGGGCTGGCCCGCGCGCCCAGTCGCTACAGCCCGGTCTCGAACCCACAGCGGGCGATGAAGCGCCGCGCGGTCGTGCTGCAGGACATGGTCGAGGCCGGGTACATCGAAGAGGCCCAGCGTGACGCTGCGAATGCCGAGGCGATCACCTTGGTCCACAAGCCCGACGTGTTCCGGGCCCGAGCCCCCCACTACTCCGAGCACGTCCGACAGTGGACGCAGACGACGCTCGGCGAGCAGGCCGTGCTCACCGAGGGTCTGCAGATCGAGACCGCCCTGGTGCCCACCGTCCAGGCAGACGCTGAGGCCGCGGTCGACCGGGCGGTCCGCAAGCTCGACCGCAAACAGGGTTTTCGCGGCCCCGTCTCCAGCCTGAAGCCCGCCGACATTCCGAAGTTCCTCGCGCGCTCCAGCGCCGAGTATGGGCCTGCGGCCCTCGACGATGACGCGTACTTCCGCCTCGGCGTCGTCACAGCGCTCGACCGACGCTTCGCCGAGGTCCAAGTGGGCAGCATCGAAGCCTTCCTACCGATCCGCTCCATGAGCTGGGCGGCGAAGTACGACCGCAACTCCGGCGAGAACGGACGCACCATCGACGACGTGCGCAGCGCTCTGCAGGAGGGCGATGTCATCTGGGTGCGTCGGGCACCGCAGAGGTTCCAGGAGCGGGCCGCGCAGGGCAACGACGAGGACAAGGTCGAGGTCGAGCTGGGACAGACGCCCCGGAACGAAGCGGCGCTGTATACCGCCGACCACCAGACCGGCTACGCCGAGGCCGTGCAAGGCGGCGTCGACTACGACCGCAGCCAGTTCAACCGCCCGACGCAGGGCTGCCGCCAGCCGGGCAGCGTGTTCAAGGCCATCTACTACGCCTACGCGCTCGACACCGAGAAGTACACGATGGGCTCGGTGCTCGAGGACCATGCGTACGAACCCGACGAGGGCGAGGAGTGGAACCCTCAGAACATCCACGGGACGATCGAAGGCCAGGTGCTGCTGCGAAACGCCTTCATCCACTCCCTGAACCTGCCCTCGATCCGGTTGTTCATCCGGCTCGGGGCCGACAACGTCGTGCAGTGGGCACGGCGGCTGGGGTTCACCACCGAGCTCATCGCTGACAAGGCGCTGTCCCTGGGCGCCAGCTGCGTGAAGATGGATGAGATGAGTCGAGCGTTTGGCATCTACGCTCGCGAAGGACTGAGCTGGGAGCCCATCTACGTTCGCCGGGTGACCGACAAGCGCGGCGCCGTGGTGCTCGATGCCCGACACCCCTACGATGGCGCGATGGATCTCGGCGGACGGCTCGATGCGATGGCCCGGCTGGGCACCGCCCCTCCCACCCAGACGATCGACCGCCGCACCGCGTTCCTGATCTCGCAGATGCTTCGCGACGTGGTGACCAGCGGCATTGGCCGGCGAGCCCAGCGCATTGGGGTGCCGGCCGGAGGCAAGAGCGGGACCGCCTCGAAGAACGCCTACACGACCGACACGTGGTTCGTCGGCTTCACGTCACGATACGTGACCGCGGCCTGGATGGGCGATGACACCTACGAGCGCTCGATGGGCGACGAAGAGGCCAGCTACACGACGGTGACGCCGCTGTGGGCCGACTACATGGAGTCGGTCGTCAAAGACATCCCGCACGGCACCGTCCCTGCCGAGCGCCCTCCTGGGATCCGCAGTAAGTCGGTCACCTACATGGCCGGCGAGAAGCAGCGAAGCGCGGCGATGTACTTCCGGTCGGGCACCGGCACCGACGAGTGAGGGCACGCCAGCTCAGGCCAGCGTCGTCTCGCTCGAAGGATGTCCGGGCCAAGGTTCAGTTCAGGCCGCCCGCTGTAGGACCAACGGTCGGGCGGGAACTCCGACCACCGTCGCAGACGCCGGTACTCGCTTCGTCACCACGGCACCGGCCCCGACGGTGGCCCCGTCGCCAATCTCAAGATATTGCAAAATCTGGGCACCCGTGCCCACCAGCACCCCCTCCCCGACTCGAACCCCGCCCGAGATGTTTGCGCCGGGATTGAGCGCACTGCCGCGTCCGATGGTGCTCTCGTGCCCGATCGTGCAGCCGGCCCCCACCAGCGCATGACGACCGATGGTGACATTCACGGTCGCACTCGCCCCTGCGCAGACGATCGAGCCCGGCTCAAAGCGGCACGAGTCGCAGTCGGCGATCACCGATGGATGGACCAACGCGGGCCAGTGGTCGTCGGCGAACGCATCGAGCGCACGCGGAACGTTGAGCCGCCCGGCAGGAGACCCGATGCCGACCGCAAGGCCATCAAACGCGTCGCGGTGCTCATGAAGCCAGCCCAGATCCCCGAGGACCTCCTCACGGCTGTCACGCGGTCCCAGCGTTCCCAGGTCGCTGATCACATATCCCGCAAACGCGTAGTGTTCTCCGCCGTTGCGCTCGATATCACGCAACAGCCATCGCACCTCCCGCGCGACGCCCCCAGCTCCTACGATGACGATGCGTCGACGTGCCACTGCCACACTCTCTTCGGTTCGACGACACGCCGCTGCAACCCGCTGAGCAGCCCCAACTTGGGCCTGCCCACGGAGCGGTCCCATGCGGCCGCCCCCCAAAAAAAACGGCGAAGCCCCAGGGACTCCGCCGCCTCTTGGTCCGAGAGACGCTACTCGAGGCCCATGGCCTCTTTCTCGGAGCACTCGCTGATGTCGCCATCGTCGGTGTAACAAACGTCGGTGCCGCCCACGATGTCGTCAACGGCATCGGTGAGGTCCCGTTCTTTGCGTCCGGTGGGGAGGCGCTCGCCGATGCTCTTCTCGGCGTTGCCGTCGAGGACGGTCAGGCCGATGGCGCCGTGGACCTGGGTCAGGTCGAAGGAGCGCACGATGTCGCCGTCTTGCGATTTCCACTCGTGGTAGCGGACCAGCGCAGCTCCGGTCTCCTCATCGGCCTTGATCTTCACCTCGGGACCTTGGCCGAACCACTCCAGGAACTTCTCCTTGTTGATGTCCTCGAAGCTCTTGCCGGGCCAGACGTCGGTGCCGTAGGCGTAGAAGATCTTCCACAGCTCATCGTCCTTGAAGAAGTAGAACTTCCGCAGGCCGTTGCCGGTGCGAACGAAGAGCATCGACTCGTTGTTGTCGTCCTCGTACTCGAACTGGATGAGCGAGACGCCCCAACGGTGGCGCGAGGCCGTGGTGAACTTCGTGTAGTCGGCCTTGAGGGACGCCATCTGGTCTTGGCGCCACCGACGGTTGGCGTCCTGCGCGGTGGCCTCACTCGATTCTTTCTGCCGCTTCTCGTACTCGGTCTCGATCTCGCGGGAGAGCACCGAGTAGACCTGCGATGGGCTCATGCCCCAGCGGAAGTCCTCCATGAGCGCGTAGACCCCGTACGCAGCGCTGACGCCGGCCTTGGGGTCGACCATGGTGCACTCCTTGGTCTTGTTCTTGCCTTTGCCCGTGGTCTTGCACTTCTCGGTGGCCTTGCCCCGCTTGCCCAGCTTGGGGCGAGGTTCGGGCGCCCACTCGGCCTCTTCGTCGAGGTCGAAC
Organism: uncultured Nannocystaceae bacterium; assembly: GCA_964352485.1. Lineage (GTDB taxonomy): Bacteria > Myxococcota_A > Polyangia > Nannocystales > Nannocystaceae > CAJXVA01. The sequence continues at coordinate 5,369 of CAYGTG010000521.1, forward strand.
TCGCTGGCCTCCTCGCCAAACATGCCTCCGTCGAGGTCCTCGCCCCCACCGCCGCCACCGACGCCGAGCAGGTTGTTGCCGTCATCGGGATTGTTGGTTTCTTTGTCCTTGTCACAGCCAGCGCCGAGCGCCAGGGACAGAGCCAACACACTGAGAAGACCTTTTGCCGTCGTGTTCATGGCGGATTTCGGCGACGTTAACACGAAAGTGCCATCGGGGGCAGGCCTGGGCGCGGGCTACTCCCCGTGGAGCTGGGCGACGAGGTCGCAAGGACCGTCGCACGGGGATTCCGGCTGTGCCAGGCCGGTTCAAAGCCCCGCGTAGTACGCTTCCCACGATCCGCTCGAGGCCTCCAGATCGGTGGCGCGCCACCGGTCCCGTAGCTCACGAACGTTCACTGGCCGTACTCGCTCCCGCGAGTTCGGTGCCACCTTGCCGGCGCCTTCGTAGATCGTCCTCGCGTCTACGACCCGTCGGGCCACTTGCGACGCTCGTTTCGAGCACCGCCTCCTCCCAAAACTATCGTCGCGCCCCGCCAGCCTACGACCGCAGCGGCTGGTTTCTACGACGTCAGTACGTCAGTTTGGGAGCCACCGCGCTACGCAGCGCCTGCATCACCCGCTTGGCGAAACACTGGCACACCAGCGCGAGCAAGGGCTTGTCGTAGCCCAGCGCACGGCCATCGGCCCTCGAACGACAGCACCCAATCCCGCCACGGTACGCTCGGGAGCCGATGCTCTACGAGCAGGGCCGCGCTCTCGCACATGCGCCGGCCCATG
>CAYGTG010000522.1:0-2384 GCA_964352485.1 uncultured Nannocystaceae bacterium
CCGCGGGGGTGAGCAGGGCACCGTGACCGCGGTCGTGAAGAACATCGGCGACGCGACGGCCTACCAGGTCCGCGCCATCACCGACTCCGACTATCGCTACTTCGACGAACGGGAGATGTTGTTCGGAAAGGTCGCGCCGGGCGAGTCTCGGACCTATAGCCTCAAGCTTTCGGTTTCCGAGCACGAGCTGAGCCGTACCGACCGCATCGACGTCCACCTCTTCGAGGCGCACGGAGCCAAGCTCGCCAAAGGCTCCACCACCTCGATCGACGTCAGCGCCGAAGGTCTGCCACGGCCTCAGTTTGTCTACGGCTACCAGGTCATCGACGACCCGGCGCTGGGCGAGTCGATTGTCGGCAACGGCGACGGTGCACTGCAAGTCGGCGAGCGGGTCCGACTTCGGGTCTCTCTGGCGAACCAGGGAGAAGGCGATGCGCTCGACACCTGGGTCACGCTGCGCAACCGGGCCGGCGAGTCTGTTTTCCTGCACGAGGGCCGCAAGGAGCTTGGAAAGGTCGCGACCGGGAATGCCCGGGCCGTCGACCTGGACTTCGAGCTCAAGGAGCGCCCACAGGCCGGAGATGTGCAGCTGCAGCTCACGGTCTCCGACAACAAGATCGCCGAAGCCCTCTCCGAGCGGATCCACCTCCCGGTGCCCGAACGTGGAGTCTCGCTCTCCAAAGCCAAAGGCACCGCGACCGCGACCGCTGCGATCGACCTCTACGCAAGCCCCCTCAACCCCGACCGGACCATTGGCCGCGTCGCCAAGGGGACCGTGATGCCCGCGGTTGCCGAAGGGGACGGCTGGGTCCGCGTCCACCTCGATGGAGGTCAGATGGCCTTCGCCAAGAGTTCAGACGTGGAGCGCGGCACGGGGAATGTCAAGGCGCCCAGCGTGACAGCCAGCTTCGAGGTCTCACCTCCCAAGGTGACCCTGGACGCCGCGCCGTCCAAGACCGACTCCGAGTCGGTGACCCTCTCGGGAGTTGCGAACGACGAGCAAGCACTGCGCGACGTCTTCGTGACCGTGTACAACCCGTCGCGCAACCTGTTCGGCGACCGTGAAAAGGTCTACTACGTCGCCAACGCCGACCCCACCTCCGGGGAGCTGAAATTCTCCGCCGAAGTCCCGCTGACACCGGGCAACAACATCATCGAGGTCCACGCTCGCCAAAACGACGACGTCGTGGCGATCCGCCGCATGTGGGTGCTCCGTACCAGCGGACTGGCCGAAGCCCGCGCCGAGAACCACGAGTTCACGACGGGCGGGAAGCTCCGCGTCGATACGTTCCAATAGACGCGCCACCAACACCCAGGGCCCGCCGGATCTTCCGTGCGGGCCCTTTTGTTCTGGCGCGTGCACCCGACTAGCCCTCAATCAAGCGCTGCTTGATTGAGGTCTAGGCTCCAATCCTTGAAGGGGCCTTTCGCAAAGGCCCCTCGCTGCGGAGGCAAAGCCTCCTCCGCTTCACCCGAAACGGGCGCCTGTCGGCGCCTACGAGCCCTCAATCATTCGACTTTCAAAAAAGAGCGCTTGATTGAGGACTAGCGGCCGCGAAGCATGTTCATGATCCGGCGGCCGCGCTGCAGTTTTTTGTAGGCCGCGCGACCGAGTCGATCGACGCTCCCGAGGATTAGGTCCCGCAGGGCCTCGTCGGGCCGCGCCTTGAACACGGTGCTGTGGTGCTGTCCGTCCCACTTCGCCGGCGCGTCTTCGGTGTAGTAGTAGCCGGCGAAAGAGATCCGTCCAACGCCTGGTGGGCACGTCACCGGTTCAACACCGTGGTAGCTGATGTCGCTGGTCTCGAACAAGACACAGCGATTGATGAGCGGCGAGACGGAGACCTCACAGTTCTTCACCTCGGTGTCCCACAGCTCGACCGCCCCACCCCACGAGGGGTCCCAGCCCTCGTTGAGGTAGATCAGGATGTTGAGCCGGCGATGCATCTTCAGCTCCTCGGAGTAGTTGAAGTCGATGTGCACATCGAGCCGACCGCTTGGGCCGGTCAGGTGCATTCCACCTCCCCTCATCGCGGGGTCTGCCTGCAGGTTCTCGATGCCCGTGATGTAGGAGAGTTCATCGAGGAACGCTCTCGACGTGATCGCCTCATGGAGCCGCTTGACCGGTCCGGGAAACCGCGCGGAGTCCGAGACCTGGACCTTCAGCTTCTCGTTGAGCGCGTTGAAGGCATCACGCGTGCCCTTGGCTTCCGTCCAGGCGCTGTCGAACGTCGGGTACGCCTCGACCACCTCCGCGAGGAACGTGGGCTCCAAGAAGTTCTCCACCACCAGGTGTGGAAATGGCTTGGCAGAGCGGAACTGCTCTCGCAGCGCGTCCTTGTCGAGCGGGTTGATGAGCATGTCGTGCGGCCTCGACGCGGAAG
>CAYGTG010000522.1:2394-3409 GCA_964352485.1 uncultured Nannocystaceae bacterium
TCACCATGCGCTGCCGTGACGGCTCGCACCCAGCAAACGCTGCGTGACCTGGCCGCCGCGGCGCTACGACGCCCAGGAGTCTGGAAGCGGACGACCGAGAAACTCCGCGAGCCCAGCGTTGGGTTGCTCGTATTTTTTCAGTAGCTCCAGGCGCTTTGCATCGGTCAGCGCCGAGAGTTGCGCAGCGAACGCGTCGGCCTTGGCCTTCATGCGTGCCTGGACGATCGGTGAGTCCATGACCGTCTTCATCAGGAAGCTGCGCGCCTGCTTGGGGACCAGCCGTTTGGCAACCCGGACCAGCGGATTGCGGCGCAGCTTGTCACGGGCGGAAGCCGCCTTGGTCCCCATCGCTCGCGCGCTCGCGGCATTCGAGGGGCCCTTCAACAAAGTGGAGAGCGCGGGCACCGGTTCGACGCCGAGGAACGCCTGCAGCCGCCCCAGCACCTCATCGGGGTCGGCCTTGAGTTCTTCGAGCGTGAGGAAGAAGAACCGGTCGCGATCGTAGTGCGACGTGAACTGCTCGATTTGACGGTGGTAGCAGCCAGTATCGAAGTACTCTGAGGTTTCGGACATCGCCGCCTCGAGCGAGATGACGGGCCCCTGTTCCTTCTTCTGCCGTTCCAGCATCGCGTGGCGGTAGTGCGAGTAGAGCCGGTCGACGGGATGCCGCATGATGTACACGAGCTTGATCTCGGGTAGATGCTCGTGAATGCGGGCTGCGACCTCACCAAAGTGCGGGTGACGCGTGTAGCAAGTCGACGATTCGAAGGCGAGTTGCTCGTCTTGCGTCGACGCAAACACGCTGCGGTACCAGTCCAACCCCAACGAGAAGCGCTCGTCCCGACTGAAGAACCCCGGCTCCTTGTACTGAGGTTCGGCCAGCTGGGGGTGGCGCACCAGGTAGTCGTGTAGCGTGGTGCTGCCGCACTTCATGCCGCCGATGAGCAGGAAGTCGGGCATGCGGCCATTGGATGGTTCGGTCATCAGAGAATCTCCAAAGGGTGCAGCCAATAGC
>CAYGTG010000522.1:3419-4677 GCA_964352485.1 uncultured Nannocystaceae bacterium
GCCAATAGCCGAGCGCCAAGACTGCGCCCGAAGCCGCAAACGCAAGCACGTCGAGCTTGGGAAGCCACGCGCCCCGGCGGCGGAGCAAGAACGCCATGGGCAGGTAGCCAAGAATGCGGCCGAGCGACATGCCGATGAGCACGCCTTTGAACTCGCCAAGCGAGTAGCCCACGACCATCGACAGCACGAAGAACGTCGCGCCAATCGCCTTGTGGACCAAATGCGACCACGAGTCTCCGGCCGCGACGAAGAGCATCTCGGTGGTGCCGATGATCAGCGTGCCGATGGAGCCGGCGGCCAGGATCCGAAGCATCCACCCGGCCTGCACGTAGCGCTCATCGAAGAGAAGATCGACGATCTCCTGGCCAAAGATGCCCAGGACCCACAGAGGGGGCAACGCCAACGCCAGCAGGGCGCCACGCACCTTGAACATCCGACCACGAAATCGCTTTTGGTTCCCGATGACGAACTTCGCATACAGCGGCTGGAGAACCTTGGTGGCGACGGTCTGCATCGCCTGGGTCACGGCCTCCGAGAGGAGCAGCGCGATGGAGTACACCCCTAGCATGTTGTCGGTCAGCAGCTTCGCCACCACCGCGGAGCCGCCCTGTCCAAGCAGCGCAGCAAGGGCTGAGCTGAGGAACACCCACTTGCCGAACCGCAGCTGGGCACGAACGGCCTCTTTGTCCCACCGCCACCGGTTGCGATATCCCTTGATGAGGAAGTGCGTCGCCAGACCCGATCCAATGTTGGACAAGATCATGCCCAGCGCCAGCACCCACACGCTCTTCCAGACGAACGCCAAGGCAACCATGATCGCGATGGAGCCGACGCGGACGGCAAGGTCGAGCAGCGCACCGGGCTTGGGGTTGACCTCGCGAGACAGGGTGAAGACCGCCGTGGACTGCAGGCCGCGAAACATCAACGACAGCCCGACCGCGGGCAGCAAGAACGACAGCTCCGGGAGCGCGTAGTAGTTCGCCAGGGGTGTCGCGAGCGCCGACACGACGACCGCGACCGCAACCCCGCGCAGGCACTGCAGTGTCCATGCCGTGTTGTAGAAGTCAGGCTCGTTGCCGCGCTTGTCCGCGATGATGCTGCCGCGCAGCCCGGCGTCGGAGAGCATTCCGACGATCCCGACAACGACGATCAACACCCGCATGATGCCGAAGGCCTCTGGAAACAACAGCCGAGAGAGCACCAAGCTGCTGCCCAGCCGAAGAACCTGGCCGAGAGCAAACGCGCCGAAGACCCACAG
>CAYGTG010000522.1:4687-6136 GCA_964352485.1 uncultured Nannocystaceae bacterium
TCCTCGGCCGGCTCGGTTGGCTCAGGAAGGTCGTCGGACGACGGCTCGGGAGGGTTCGTCGGCTCGTCGCCCATTCGGTCGGGGTGGACGCTAGCGCAGGTCCGATTTGCCTGGCAATCGAACCTCGCCGCCTGCGTTGATATCCTTCCCGCGTGGCATCCCCGCCCGACGTGAGGCCTTTCGTGGCCCTGCTGCTGTACGTGCCCGCGGCCCTCGGCTACGCGGTGACCGCGGCCAAGCAGAACGCGACACGGACGGTCTTCTACATCTTCTTCGTCGGCGTGATGTTTCTGCCGGAGTTGGTGGCCTTCGACGCCCCGTTGGTGCCTCCGCTGAGCAAGTACGAGTTCTCCGGGCTCATGAGCCTGACCGCCGCGTATCTGGTGCACAAGGATCGACTCCTGCGCTCCAAGCCCTTTCGTGGGGTCGACCTGTTCTTCGTCCTGCTGCTCTTGGGCAACATCGGCACGGTCATGACCAACCAGGACACGTTGAGCTTCGGCGTGTACTGGTGGGACAAGGCCGGCAATCTCGTGGCGGAGCCACGCATCCTCTCGGGGCACAGTTCCAGAGACATCGTCGCGGTCACGGTGCGCGACACGCTGGCGATGTACATCCCGTTCCTGATGGGCCGGGTCGCATTCCGCACCGCGGATGATGGCCGCGTGTTGATGCGAGGCATCGTCATCTTGGCGCTGATCTACGCACCGGGCTGTCTGCTCGAAGCGCGAATCTCACCGCAGGTCCACAAGTGGGTCTACGGCTACGCATCCACAGGCATCGCGGGCGTCGTCCGCGGCGATGGGTTCAAGCCGGTGCTGTTTCAGAACTCCGGCCTCGCGGTCGCGACCTTTCTGTTCTGCGCGACGTCATGTGCGGCGGTCTTGGCCAAGCGCAAGGAGAGCATCTTCGGCCTACCTGCGATCGCCGCGGTGCTGATCTTGATGGTGACGTTGGCGCTCTCGCACAACCTCGCCGCGCTGCTCTACACGCTGGTCGCGGTGCCGATCATCCTCATTTCCCGAGGGAAGCTCGCAATCACCGCGGCGATCGCCTTGGCGTTCTTGGTCTTGCTGTATCCACCGATCCGGGCCTGGCAGGTGTTCGACGTCTATTCGTTCATCGAATGGCTCACTGAGATATCTCCAGAGCGCGCCGACTCGCTGCACGTTCGCTTCTACAACGAAGACATTCTGTACGAGCGGGCCTCAGAGCGGCTGACCTTTGGGTGGGGCGGCTACGGTCGCAACCGCGTCTACGACGAGCGAGGCAACGACATCTGCCTGACCGATGGAGAGTGGATCATTCGCATTGGAGGCCGCGGCATCATCGGCTTCATCGCGACGTTCGGCCTCATCCTCACCCCCATTTTCATCGCCTGGCGTCGTGCGCATCGAATCCCCAGGCAGGGGCGCATCTACGTCGACGCGCTTGCGATCATCTGCGCCT
>CAYGTG010000523.1:0-3419 GCA_964352485.1 uncultured Nannocystaceae bacterium
CGGACGACGCCTGGCGCTCTCCGAGGCGTTGATGCCCACGAGCAAGACCGACGTCAAGCCGATGAACGCGGCCTGGGACTCCCGCGACGGCTTCTCGGTTGGCTCGGTGATGATGGTGCACATGCCGGGCGCGACCGAGACCGGCCTGCCGATCGTCACCAACGTCGCCGCATCGCTCGATGCCGACTCCCCCACAGTCCTGCTCGACGCCGAGTCCGGCGAGCGACTGGCACACTTCACGGAAATCGAGCGCGTCGCGGACACGAGCCGTGCCACCTTGTTCGTTCGACCCGCGGCCGCACTGACCCCAGGTCGTCGCTACATCGTCGCAATCCGAAACGTGGTCGATGACGCCGGCGCCCCCCTGCCTGCGTCCGAGGTCTTCGCCACCCTACGCGACCTGACCGAAGCCCCTGCGGACTCGGGCATCGATGAGCGTCGCCCGCTGTACGCCGACATCTTCGCGCGACTCGGCGAAGCCGGCGTGGAGCGGGACACGCTACAGCTGGCCTGGGACTTCACCACCGCCAGCGACACCAACAACACCGAACAACTGGTCCACATGCGCGACGTGGCGCTGGCCGAGGTGGGCGAGGCTCCCGGCTTCGAGCTGATCGAGGTCGCCGAAGACTTCGACCCCCGGGTGGCCTACCACATCGAGGGACGATTCTCGGTCCCGCTCTTCCTCGACGTGCCCGGCCCGGTCTCGGTCCTCAACCTCGGAGAGGACGGACTCCCGGCGGCCAACGGAACGGCCGACTTCCGCTTCACGATGCTCATCCCCGCATCGGCAACGCAGGAGAACCCGGCGGCGCTCCTTCAATACGGGCACGGCCTGCTCGGCGAGCGCGGCGAGATCGAGCGCGACCACTTCCTCGACTTCATGGACACCTACGGGTACGCGATGTACTCGACCGATTGGATCGGCCTCTCCGCCCCCGATGAGGCCTTCCTCGGCGTGATCTTCGATAGCGGCCGGATCGAGGAATACGCGGGCCAGTTCGCCCGCACGCAGCAGGCCGTCATCAACGCGCTCGTCCTCAACCGGGTGGTCACTGGCACGGTCGCGACCGACGAGACCTACGCGCCGCTGCTCGACGCGTCGCAGAACTACTATTACGGCATCAGCCTCGGCGGCATCCTCGGGACCGTGTACCTGGCACTGTCCACCGACGTGACCCGCGGGGCAGCCGACGTGATGGGCGCTCCGTTCGTCACGCTCCTGACCCGCAGCCGCCAGTTCGACCCCTTCTTCGCGATCGCGAACAACACCTACGAAGACCCCCGCGACGTCCAGATGGCGCTCTCGCTCACCCAGAACTTCTGGGACCGCTCCGAGCCGGTCGGCTTCTTGCCCCACCTGCGAGACGACCCCTTCGAGGGCTCACCTGTCCACGAACTGATGATGCGCGCCGCCGTCGGCGACCACTCCGTCTCGACGGCTTCGGCCCACTTTCAGGCCCGCTCGCTCGGTGCCCCGCACGTGGAGTCTGGGGTTCGCGAGGTGTTCGGTTTGGAGACCGCCGCTGAAGCGGAAGGGCTCGCCTACATCGAGTACGATTTCGGACTCCCGCCCGAGCCGGCCTGCCCCGTCCCAATGCGGCTGTGTACCGACCCGCACGGAGGCCTTCGTGGCCTGCCCTCCGCCGACGAGCAGCTCGATCGCTACCTGCGAACCGGCGAGATCGTGAACTTGTGCCCCCAGGATGTCTGCTCGTTCCCGGAACTCTCGGGCTGCGAGGGCGGCGAAGAGAACGTAGACCTGTGCAGCCCGTGAGCCCCGCCCGCGTGCAGCCCACATTTTTTCGTCACGGACTCAGGGCCGGGGACGGACTGATGTCCGATGCCGGGATGGCGCGCGATCGTGGGGCTTTGGGGGGTGCTCTTGCTGCTGGCGTGCGGCCGGACGGAGCTGGCGCGTCCAACGGGTGCGGACACGGACACGGGCGGTGATGCGTCCACGTTGGGTTCGGAGGACAGCGAGACCACGCTGCCGCCAGGGGTCGAGTGTGCGGTCAACTTGGACTGCCCCCACAGCTCGATCTGCGTGGGCGGGGCCTGCGTGTGCATCACGGGCTGCAACCCGTGCAGCGCCGACGCGGATTGCCCCGACGGACTCACCTGCGAAGTCGACACCTGCCGCGGCGGACGGGCCTGTACGCAGGACGATCAGTGTGCGCCAGCGCAGGTGTGCATCGACTTCGACTGCGTGGCGAACATCGTCTGCACGTTCAACGGGGACTGCGACGAGGACCAGATCTGCAACGGCGGATTCTGCGACGCCGGCTCCGAATGCACCGAGCACAGCCACTGTCCGGCCGGGATGTTCTGTCAAAACGAAGACTGCAAGGAGTACGTCGGCGGCTGAGAGCACCGGTACCACTCAACGCGGTAGGATCACGCGGTAGGTCAGGTTCATCCGGGGACCTACGATCTTCTTGGTCCGCGGAACCCAGTGCTTGAACTGCGACTGGGTCCGGCCGCCCATCACCAGCAGGTCCCCAGCGCCGAGCGCATACTCGAGCGTGTCTCCACCCGCTTTGGGCCGCAGCAGGAAGCGACGCCGAGCGCCCAAAGACACCGACGCGATGCCGAGGTCGTCGCGAGAGGGGCCCAGCTCGGGTTCATCGTCCGCATGCGCCCCCATCGCGTCGGCACCGTCGCGGTAGAAGTTCACCAGCACGCTGTTGAAGCCGTAGCCGGTCGATTCGCACAACCGCTCGCGAATCTCGGCCAACGCGGGCACCCACGGCGACGGTTCGAAGCCGCGCCCGGAGTATCGGTACCCGCATCCGGGATCGCCATGCCAGCTGGTGAGCCGCGGCGTCAGGTGGGTCTTGCCGAACATCGTGATCGGCTCCTGCTGCAGCGGCAGCGTCTCGAGCAGCTGCTGCATCAGCGACCCATGCTCGGCCACGAACCCCGGAATCAGCCGAGCCCAGCAGCCGCCCCCGAGATCCTCCTCGCGCGCGCCGGGCTGGGCTCGTTTCGGCATGACGCCGTCTACACGTGGGACCTCTACATGTGCGAGATGACGTCGGAGCCGAACTCCGAGCACTTGCGCAGGGTGGCGCCTTCCATCTGGCGCTCGAAGTCGTAGGTCACCGTCTTGGCACCGATGGCGCCGTCCATGCCCTTGATGATCAGGTCGGCAGCTTCGGTCCAGCCCATGAAGCGGAACATCATCTCACCGGAGAGGATGACCGAGCCGGGGTTGACCTTGTCTTGGCCGGCGTACTTCGGCGCGGTGCCGTGGGTCGCCTCGAACAGGGCCACGCCCGTGTCGTAGTTGATGTTGCCGCCTGGCGCGATGCCGATGCCCCCCACGCAGGCCGCGAGCGCGTCGGAGATGTAGTCCCCGTTGAGGTTCATCGTCGCGATGACGTCGTACTCGCCGGGGCGAGTGAGCAGCTGCTGCA
>CAYGTG010000523.1:3429-3942 GCA_964352485.1 uncultured Nannocystaceae bacterium
CTGCAAGAAGGCGTCGGCGATCACGTCCTTGACGATGATCTTGTGTCCGTCCTTCTCGATGGTCTGCCAAGGGCCGCCGTCGAGTTCCTGGCCGCCAAACTCGTTCTTGGCCAGCGCGTAACCCCAGTCGCGGAACGCCCCCTCGGTGAACTTCATGATGTTCCCCTTGTGGACGAGCGTGAGGCTCTTGCGCTTGTTGTCGAACGCGTACTTGATCGCGGCCCGAACGAGGCGGTTGGTGCCCTCTTCGGAGATGGGCTTGATGCCCAGGCCGACCGTGTTGGGGAAGCGAATCTTTCCGAAGCGGTCCGGGAAGTGCTCTTGGAGCAGCGCCTTGAAGCGCGTGGTGTCCTCGGCGCCGTGCTCGAACTCGATACCCGCGTAGATGTCCTCAGTGTTCTCGCGGAAGATGACCATGTTGGTCTTCTCCGGATGCTTCACCGGGCTGGGCACACCTTCGAACCAACGAACCGGGCGCAGGCACGTGTACAGGTCGAGCTGCTGACGCAGGGC
>CAYGTG010000523.1:3952-6133 GCA_964352485.1 uncultured Nannocystaceae bacterium
ACGCAGCGCGACGTTGAGGCTACGGATACCGCCGCCGACGGGCGTGGTCAGCGGGCCCTTGATACCGACGAGGAACTCACGGAACGCTTCGGTGGTGGCCGCGGGAAGCCACTCGCCGGTCTGGCTGAACGCCTTCTCGCCGGCGAGAACTTCTTTCCACTCGATCTTACGCTTGCCCCCGTAGGCCTTCTCCACCGAGGCATCGAACACGCGAACCGCCGAGGCCCAAATGTCGGGGCCAATGCCGTCGCCCTCGATGAAGGGAATGATCGGTTGGTCGGGCACCTGCAGCCCGGAGTCGTTCATCGTGATCTTCTCGCCCATAGCGTGCGCGGTATACCACCGGGGTCAGAACGGCAAAAGAGAGTTCCCGGGCAGAAGGCGGCACGCAGTGAGCCTTTTGGGTGAGGAAACCGGCGCCGCGCGCCCCTCGTGAATCGCGGTGCGAGCCTGATCGGGTGACAATTGGTCGGTGGGCGCAGCACAGGAGGGCTCTGGCGAGGTGGGCTTGTGGCGCGTGCGCCCCGCGAGTGCCATGGGCCCACGATGGAGGCCGCTGTTGGTGCTCGGTCGCGTCCGCGCTCCTCGCCCCGAGTCCGGCTCAGGCCGCAACCGTTTGCAAAGCCGCCGGTGGAAACGACACGGGCGCGTCGGGCTTAGCCTTCGCAGCGTCTCGAGCTGAGCTGCGGGAAGTCGTAGGGGCGGCCCGCCGCCTACCAATCGTCGCGGAACCGCAGCACCTTGTCGCGTACCCGCTGATACACGCCGCTCGTCGCGCGGACATCCCCGGCGTTATAGAGCGCGATGGAAGCGATGTCGCCCTTCTCATACGTCGAGGCCACCATCGACCCGTCCATGTCTTCCTTGGGCGAGGTCAGCCCCAGCGCCCAGCACACGACGTCGAGCGACGACGGTCCGGCGTTGTGGCCGAGCGCGTAGTACAGGTCGAGGTGCGGCCTCAGCGAGAAGCGATTCGACAGCAGATCGACCCGGGCATCGATGTCATGAATCAAGCTGCGTCCCTGCAAGAACGGGACGTCGAAGCCGCGTCCGTTGTAGGTGACGACGACCTCTGCGTGGCCCGCCAAAACCCAAAAGGCGCGCAGCAAGTCCTTCTCAGACACCGGCCGGATCCAAGCCGGCAGCGGGCCAACCTCGACGCCTTCGGGCAGCACGACGAAGACGGTGACCTCCATGGTGCGCGGGTCTTGCTCACCGTCGCCGACCGCCAGCGAGATGACCTTGCCGAAGTACGGCGATAGGCTCATCACCTTCGACTGATCCCAGTCCTTTCGCTCGGCGACCTTGGCCACTGACTGCGCGATGGTCGAGGGCTCCTTGCGAAGGTCGACCGCGGGCGCGGTCTCGATGTCGAAGACCAGCGTCTTGCACAGGATGTCGGAGACCAGGTCGTAGCCCTCCTCGGCCAGGGACTCCGCGGCGTACCCCGGGTCGGACTCCTCCGCCTTGCGGATCCGGCGGACGTTGATCTGCAGCGCGCCCTTGTAGGTGTCGACCTCGAACAGCGCCTTGACGTGATCCCCGACCTCGAGGCTGTCGATAGCCTGCATCGCCCGGGAGCTGTCCGACCAGATCTTCCCGGCCGCGGACCCCTCGCGGTCCACGAGCTTCACCTCCACGTAGGGCTTTCCAGCCCGGGTCTGGGCCTTTCGCACCGAGCGCAGCACCGCGTATGCCGTGAACAGGCCCCCCTTGGCCTCGAGGGCCCCGAGATTGGGCAGATGTGTGGGTTCAGAGCCCTGTGCGTCCACCGGGGCGAGCCTACCCCCGTTTCAAGCCGCCTGGGACGCGCTTTGACGCTCTCCCATGGTTCGTCGCGGCGGAGCATGCTAACCATCCCCGTCGTTGGAGCGGCGGTCGCCTGAAGCGGTCCCGCGCACGACGCACAATCAAGGAGTCCATCATGGCTGACCTCAAAGGTTCGAAGACGCACGACAACCTCAAGGCCGCGTTCGCCGGGGAATCCCAGGCCAACCGCCGCTACCTCTACTTCGCCAAGGTCGCCGACGTTGAAGGCTACCCGGAGATCGCGGGCAACTTCCGCGAGACCGCCGAAGGCGAGACTGGCCACGCACACGGCCACCTCGACTACATCAAGAAGGTGGGCGATCCCGCCACCGGCCTTCCCATCGGCGACACCACCGAGAACCTCACCGCCGC
>CAYGTG010000524.1:0-6124 GCA_964352485.1 uncultured Nannocystaceae bacterium
CACCACCGTATCGGGCGCCATCGACTGAACCATGAGCTGGTCGGAGCTGGCCCCCTCCATTCGTGCCTTGATGAGCGCCTTCAGACCGGAGAGCTGAGGCGTGACGGTGGGGCCAAAGTGGAAGTCGAGCTCGGTGAGCCGACCGCCCGGAGCCAGACTGCCGTTCCCCCACGGAATCATCAGGTTGGAGACCAACGAGACGTCTTGTCCGACCCCCTCGTTGAACAGCGGCTGCAGCGAGTGCATTTGTGCCCCGACCGTCTCGAGGTCGCCGTGACTACTCGGCACCAGGATCTCTCCCTCGTTGGGGGTGTTGTATCGACCGCTCGAGGTCCCCGCGTAGCAGAAGACGTACCGCGTCGGCACTGCACTGCCGCCGGCCACAGCGGACCGCGGCAGCATCGATTCGAGCACCGGAAGGCAGAGCGCTGCGCCGCCGGTTCCGGCCAGAAAACTTCGTCGAGAGAGGCGTCGGGACATCAGTCGTTCTCCGTGTGCTGGCGGGCAAATCCGAAGGATGGGTCGGTGACGTGCTGCAGGAGAAGTTCCTTGAACTCGAAGTCACCCTCGCCGAGTTCTTCCATGGTGCGCTCGATGATCCCGTTGTCGACATCGTCGAGCTCGGTGCGACCGACGGCAAAGCGGTAGGCCTGCTCGGCAAGACACTCGTTGAGCAGCTTGCTGTCGGCGATCAACGTGCCCAACTCGCCGGGGCCGTTGAACTTGCCAAGGCCGGGCACCTCTCCTTCACCCTCGATCACACAATCGGGCTTGCCGGGGTCCGTGCCGCGCCATTGGCCAAACTCGTCGTAGTTCTCGAGGCCAAAGCCCAGCGTATCGAGCATGGCGTGACATCCTGCGCAGCTTGCCTGTGTGAGGTGAGCCGCGGCTTCGTCGATCTTGCACGCACCTTCCTCCGGCTCGGGGGGCGCAGGGACGTCAGCGGGGGGCTCGGGGACCTCGAGGCACAGAAGCATCGAGCTGACGACGTGACCGCGGACGATCGGGCTGGTGTCGCCGTCTTTGAATCCGTTGGAGAGGAACGTGCCGTGCGAGAGGATGCCGGTCCGTCCGCTCTCACCGTAGTTCACCCAGTCTCCCGCGGCGTTGGCCGGAGCCTCGATGCCGTAGTGCTGGGCAAGGACATCGTCGACGAAGGTCTCCCGGCTTCGGAAGAGGTCCTGCCAGACCATCTCATCGTCGAACACGACGCGGTTGATGAGCGCTGCCGTCTCGGCGCGCATCGAGTCGCCGAGCTCGCCGCCGATCGCCATGACCTCGTAGCCCATCCACATGGCGTGAAAGCGCTGGACTCGAAGCTTGGCGCGCTCGTCCGCGAGCATCCGGACCGCCTCGGTCTCGATGTCGCTTGGGTTGCCCAGGCGCCCCTGTGCAGCCGCATCCAGCAGCGCGTCATCAGGACCCACGCCCCACAGCAAAAACGACAGGCGCGAAGCGACCGCCCAGTCGTCGAGCCGAACGATGTCGGGATCCTCGGTGGGTTCTCCAGCATCGACACGATAGAGGAACTCGGGGTGTTGCAGCAGCAGCCGGACGGCGATGGCGATGGCTAGGCTGGAGTCCCCGGCGACCTGTGCTTCCTCCATCATCCATCCGCCCCAGCGTGCCGCCTCGTCGTCGGTCACGGGACGCCGAAGTGCGCGGCGGCCAAACGATCGAATGAAGCTGTCAAAGCAGTTCGCGTCGACAGCATCGGGCGCGCAGGGCACAACCGCGCTCCAAAGCTGCGCATCGCCGACCAGGCTCTCGGCGGCCTCGCCCGCCAGGGACTCGGCCGCAACGATGAGAGACGCCGACTCGGCCTGGGTCGTGTAGTCGTTGTCGAACGGCACCAGGTCGTCCGAGGGCAGCGAGGACGCTCCGCTCGCGAGCTTCACGCCGGTGAGGTCTTGAACCGTCTCGACGTACTCGACGCGCGTCAGACGGCGCATCCCCGAGTTCGCGACGAGCTGTGGGACCTCTGGAACCTCGGCGTCGCCGCCGGATTCACCACCGGAGCCCTCTGAGTCTTCCGAGTCGCCGCCCGATGCCGAGGCTCCGGCGGACTCCGAATCCGCGCCCCCGGTCGCGCCGACTTGAACACCGGAGTAGCAGCCCCCCACCAGAGCAAGTCCGGCCAGCGCTGCCCACATCTTCCCGTCCGTCATCGCCCCCTAGGTAACCCCAGTGCCAAAACTGTCCGCGAAGGAGCCGATCTTTTTTCGATCTCTCCTCAAGAGACCGAAACAAAAGCGGTTCCTGGCTTCCGAACCAGCCCGAGTTCGACACGGTAGGACATCCCATGTCAGTGTCTCTGCGCGGTGGGGCAGCGACGAATTAAAGCGATATGGGTGTTCGGCGCGATCCTCGCAGCAGGATGCACCGGTGGCGAGGCGACGGACAGCGCCACACCCACGGGTACGGCTTCGCTGGGCGGAAGCACCGGGGAGGACAGCAACGACACCACCACGAGCTCCACGTCGGCGGGTGTCACGAGCGTCGTCCCGACGAGCACGACGCAGTCCAACAGCTCGCCGACCGCATCAGATCCAACCCTGGACCCGTCCGACTCTGATCAAGGCTGCCTGGGCTGCATCAACGAGGCGGGGATCTGCGAAGCCGGCGAGTTCGACGACTCGTGTGGTCGCGGGGGTGCGCCGTGCGTGGCCTGCGAGGGCGCGGCCCAGTGTGCAGAAGGCCTCTGCGAGTCGCCGCCCGAATGTGGAGCGGACAATTGTAACGGGTGCTGCGACGGCGATGACTGCATCGCCCAGCCCACCAATGCACAGTGTGGGGCGGACGGCTCGGAGTGCACCGAGTGTGACAGCGAAGCCACCTGCACCGCAGGCGCCTGCGAGCTCCCTTGTGAGGACACCTGCTTCGGTTGCTGCACGGCCAGCGGTGATTGCATCGACGACGAAGACCAAGACGCGGACGCCTGCGGCTTCCTGGGTCTCGACTGCGAGGTGTGTCTCGGAGATCAAAACTGCACGTTCGGGGTCTGCAGCTCGCCAGGCTGCATCGAGACCTGCGACGGATGCTGCATCGGCAACACCTGCTACGACGGGTTCGACAACACCGAGTGCGGCTTTGAAGAGACCTGTGAAGTCTGCAGCGAGGGGCAGTTGTGCGATGGGTTCGACTGCGCGCCCAACCCCGGCGTCCAGTGGGTGGTCACGCTGCTCGACGGGGAGATTGTCGCCACGCAACCCGGCGGCGGCACCTGGGACGCTTTTTCCGGAGCACCCGACCCCTACCTCGACATCGCCGAGCTCGAGTTCGAGTCGATGTTCGTCGACAACACCCTCGACCCGGTGTGGAACCAGACCGTCACCTTCGCCACCCTCACCCCGGATCTTCAGGTGCCGCTCACCTTCCGCATGCGCGACTCGGACGTGTTGGTCGACCAACTGATCGGCACCTGCACGGTCAACCTCCCCGACGAGGCCTTCGGCGGACTCCACGAGGTTGTCTGCGAGGTCGGCGGTGAATTCGCCTGGTCGGTGCTCCTGTCGATTCAGACGATCCAGAAGTAGTCAGCGTCGGGCTCGAGGTTGGGATTCACTCCGCCGAGCGACTCGCGACCTCCATCGCCTTCTGCGACGGCAGCACCCTGCACAGCGGCTTCGACGGAGCCGAGCTTGCCTCCTTCTTCTCCGCCTCCAACTGCGAACAGCGGGCCGAGCGAGCGCAGCGGTCGTCGATCCCACCAGCGAAAAAACGCAGCGTCGCAATCCCGCGGGGTTGGTCGAGCACGACCCCAGGCGGCTCATTGCTCGAAGACGTGCTGTCGAATGCTGATCGCCCCGCCGTCCCGCACGCCGTAGAGGACCCGCCCGAAGCCGGGGGTCCACGTGTGCGCAGCGTAGGCTTCGTCATCCACGGACCCCACCGCTCCGCTGATGATGCGGCTCTCGATCACCTCGACGTCTCCTCCCACGCGGTTGCGGAACAGTCGGAGTTCGCCGTCCGTGTCTGGTTCGACGCCGATCGCAGTGACGTACTCCCGCCCGTAGTGAACCGGGCCGTACTTCGGCAAAAAGAAGTACGGCTCGGTGTCGTCCAGCGGATAGGCCCAGACCTCCTCGCCGCGCTCCACCAGCACGATTCCGTTCCACGCCACCCCCGCCACCGAAGGTGGATCTCCGGCGGTCGTCCGCGGGCGGGTCCACAGGACCTCGAGCGTGTCGTCACCGCCCCCTTGTGGCCGCTCAGAGGGGACCCGGACCATTTGAAGCTCCTGCTCGTTGATCAAGAACACGCGCTCACTGTCGACAACGGTGAAACTCGTCGCGTCGAGCTCCACCGTCCACGATCCCTCCCACTGCGCCCGGCTGAACGTGACCCCAGCCGCCGCATCCGTCGCAAGCAACCCTTCGCGGAGGCTGACCGCATCGGAGAGTCTGCCCAGCGTCCACTCCACGGTGGGTACCGGGAACCACGCGCCCGAACTGAGCTGGATCGCATAGAAGCCGGATGAGACGCGCTCACCGGGCAACGGGGCGCCGCTGGGGCCATCACTGAGTTGCGGAACGGCGAAGACCCAGTCGAGCTCCTCCATCGCTCCGCGCTGCGGCACCATGAACTCCGAGGCCACGGGCAAGTCGACCTCGATCGGTGCAGAGCCGTCCGGCGGGTTGATCGGGGCCGTCGAGACATTCCTGAACACGAATGGTTCTTCGCCGGTCCACACGAACTGGATCGAGCCGAAACCGGGGATGGCACGAATCTCGCGGCCCGGGAGGTGCTGGAAGAGGTCATCCCTCCCGGAGACGACGAAGCCGAGCGAGCCGAACAGACTCCAGGCGAGGCCTTTGCAGTGGAGGTCAGGTTCGAGCATCGCACCGGGCTCACCGTTGTCGAGCAGCTCCCAGATTCCGTCCGGATCGCCGAGCCAGCTGGCACACAAGACGATCTCCCCGCCCAGGTTCATCGCGGCCGTCTGCTGTCCGGCGATCTCGCGCAGTCGAACCGGATCCCCGCCACAGTTGTCGACCAGGTCCCGCTGGCTTTCGCCGCGGACAATCGACCGCACACGGACCGCCTGACGGAGGTCGGACACCTCCAAGAAGGAGACGGCCTTGTCAGGGTCATCGATGCGCATCAGCTCCGCGGGAGAGTCCTCAGGCGCGCACGAGCCCAGCTCGAGCGGCTGGGAGGTCGGGGACTCACTGCAGGCTGCGACCGCGAGACACGAGATGAGGCAGACGCTCGGGGTTCGGATCATGACTGCATCAACTCTCCACAGAGAATGCCATCTTTTCTGGGATCACTCTGCGGCCCGCGGAGACTCCCTGAGCATGAAACGACGTGTTCGAACCACCCTGGGTATCGCCGCAGTCACCGGGGCGCTCTTCGCTCCGATGGCGGTGCATGAGAACGCGGATGCCGCCTCCAGGTCGTACTCGATCTACTGTCGCGGAGGTCAGGGCCGCGCGGAGTTCCACCTCAGCCACGGTGGCGTCGTCACCGAGAAGCAATTTCTTCACGCCTCGGCCCCCTACGACGCCAACACGCTGGCCCCCTCCACGTGCGCATGGCCAGACCGTGGGATGCGGGCCAACGAGCCAGCGCGACTGGTCTATGCCCGGAAGTTCGAGTCCGGGAGCGACCGCATCACCGTCCGCACCGACATGCAGCTGCAGCTCGCCCGCCACACCAAGACCAAGTTGATCGAGCTGCCGCTGCCCGCGGACATGGCTGCGCTCAACCGGCTGCAGGATCCAAACTATATCGTCGAGTTTCGGGTGCGCAGCGACAGCTTCACCAAACAAGACCGCGCGGGCAACAAGCGCGAGCACAACATCCTGAAAGTCTCCGAGGTCGGCGTGGTCCGGCAAATTGGGGCCAGCAACCGCGGATGACCTCGGTGCGCCAATATCGAACGAGGTTTTCTGGGATCAATTTCCGCCGAGCGAAGACCTCTCCACTGATGTCCTTTCCCCGTCATTCCAAGATTCCTTTTCTTGCGACGATCCCAGCCGCCATCCTCCTGTTCGCCTGTGACTCCGGGGGGACAGCAGACGGAGCTGAAGGCGGCTCGACCGGCGCGGTTGAAGAGCCCACGACGGGGCTTGGCGACAGCTCCGGCGGGGGGGGCGACTCCACCGGGGAGCCACCGACC
>CAYGTG010000525.1:0-734 GCA_964352485.1 uncultured Nannocystaceae bacterium
CTTCGGTGAACTCGGGCCACATCTTCTCGGTGAAGTGCAACTCGGCGTAGGCCGTCTCCCACAAGAAGAAGTTGGAGATCCGGTGCTCGCCGCTGGTGCGAATCAGCAGGTCGAGCTGCGGAAGCAGCTTGGAGGACGGTAGGTAGGACTCGACCGTCTCGACCGACACATCGGCGGGATCGAGCGACCCCGCAACGGCGGCTTGGCACATTTCCTGACATGCGCGCGCGATCATCTCGCGGCCTCCGTAGCTCAGCGCCAGGCACAGCACCATGCCCTCGTTGTTTGCCGATGCAGCCATCAGCTCGACCAAGGGGTCGCGAACATGGGGCGGCAGTCTCTCGGTGTCACCGACCGTGATCAGGCGGACCCCGTTGTCGAGGATCTCGTCTCGCTCCTGGATCAGGAACCGCCGAAGCAGCTCCATGAGGCGAAACACTTCTTCAGGGGGTCGGTCCCAGTTCTGCGACGAAAACGCGAACAAGGTGAGAGCGGGGATCCCGATCCGACGCGCGGCACGAACGACGGTGCGCACGGAGTCGGAGCCACGTTCATGACCCTCTTCCCGCGGCAAGCCTTGAGCACGTGCCCAACGGCCGTTGCCGTCCATAATGATGCCCACGTGGCGCGGCAGCGGAGCCGGAGTTACGCCTTCGGTCATGCGACCCAGGCGGGATACCACGCAGACCCAGCCCGGGGAAGTCCCGGGAGAGGCCGCACAGAGCAGACGGCTG
>CAYGTG010000525.1:744-6120 GCA_964352485.1 uncultured Nannocystaceae bacterium
ATCCGGGCCAGGTGGGGTTGTCGCGGAGCTAACCCCCACCGGCTCCCCCGTCAGGTTCGTTGCTTGCCGCGCTATCGTGGCCTGGAATACCCTGCACTCCCGCGTTTCCGGTGCGCGGACTCGCGAGGCCCTCTGCGGCCTCGACCCCCCTCTCGCACGACCCCGCCCGGGGCGCGTACCAGCATGGTCCACAGGCATGAGCAGCGCTGACAAACTCGACTCCTTCCTCATCAACAGCGGTCTGCCCTACGAGCAGATCGCCGACGGGACCTGGGTCCTTCACACCGAGAGCGCGCGAAGCGCGAACATCGGTGTGAAAATCGAAGACCCCATCGTCCTGTTTTCCATCCAGCTGTTCGAACTCGGCGGGAGCGAGCACGGGGGCGACCACGCCGCGGTGTTCCGCATGCTGCTCGAGCTCAACTCCGAGTTGCTGCACGCAAGCTACTCCCTGCAGGGGTCGCAGCTGGTGCTCTCGGGCGCCCAGCAGCTGGAGAATCTCGACTTCAACGAGTTCCAGGCAATGGTGGACGACATGTGCATGGCGCTCGACAATCACTATGCCAAGATTGCTCCGATGGTGGCCTCCAACCAGAGCACGAGTACCGCCGACCACAGCGGCACCGAGAGGAACGCTTAAGACATGGGACTGTTTTCACGACTGGGGACCCTGATCCGCTCCAACATCAACGAGCTGATCAACAAGTCCGAAGACCCCGAGAAGATGCTCAATCAAGTCCTCGTGGACATGAAGGCGCAGCTCGTCGAGGCCAAGAAGCAGGTCGCCGTGGCGATCGCGGACGAGAAGCGGGTCAAGAAGCAGTACGAGCAAGAGGCCAACAAGGCCGCGGAGTGGGAGCGCAAAGCGATGCTCGCGGTCAAAGCTGGCGACGATGCCCTCGCTCGGGCCGCCCTCGCTCGCAAGCACGAGCACGGCGAGGTCGCCGAGACGCTCAAGCAGCAGTGGGAAGCCCAGAAGCAATCGGTTGAGCAGCTCAAGGGCGCGCTCCGAGGCCTCGACAACAAGATCGAGGAAGCCAAGCGCAAGCGCAACATCCTCGTGTCTCGTCAGAAGCGGGCCGAGGCGCAGCGCACCATCAACGAGACGCTCTCGAACATCAACTCCACCTCGGCGTTCGACACCTTCGAGCGGATGTCCGACCGGGTGACCCAGATCGAGGCAGAAGCCGAGGCCGTGGCCGAGATCGGTGGCGCCCTCCCGGAGGCTACGTTGGAGTCGCAGTTCAAGGCGCTCGAGGCGAGCAGCGGCGTCGATGATGACCTCTCCGCGCTGAAGTCCAAGATGGCGCTTCAAGCCGCCGAACAGGAGCGCGAACGCCGGGCCCTTGCGGGCGAAGTCGAACCGGAGCCAACTTCCGATGCTGGCGGCGCCGATGCGGTTGCCGATGACGAAGTCGAAGACGCCGCCAAAGGGGCAGCGATCGACGCACAGCTCGAAGAGCTCAAGAAGAAGCTCTCCGCGACCTGAGCGGTACGGTTGGTGATGGAGCGGTCGCTGCCGTTGGGCGCGGCCGCTTTGTTCGTGGTTCGGGGTTCGGGATTCGGGGTTCGACGCGAGCCAGCCTCCAAAGCGCCTGCTAACATCGTCGTCCATGGACTCCGACGAGGCGTTGCTCCAAGCATGGCGGGACGGCGACCGCCACATGGGAGACCAGCTCGTCCAGAAGCACTTTCCCGCGCTCCATAGGTTCTTCCGCGTCCGCGTTGGGGACGACGTTGACGACCTCATCCAGCGGACGTTTCTCGACTGCGTGACACGCCGTGAGTCCATTCGAGCCGGCGGATTTCGGGCGTACTTGTTTCGGGTCGCGCGCAACCGGCTGGTCGACCACATCCGCCAGACCAGCCGTCAGCCCGACTTTGACCCGCACACCTCCGTGGTGCCCGATCGCTGCACCACTCCCAGCCTCGCCATCGCCCGCCATCAGGAGGTCCGGCTCATCCGCCAAGCCCTGCGCCGGCTCGCGCTCGACCACCAGATCGCGCTGGGCTTGTACTACTGGGACGGGCTCACCACCCCCGAGATGGCCGACGCGCTCGAAATCCCAGCCAACACCGTGCGCAGTCGGCTGAGCCGGGCGCGGGATCGCCTTCGGGAAGCCGTGGAGGCGATCGCCGAATCTCCGGAGCTCTGCAGTTCGACGCTGGATGGACTCGAAACCTGGGCCGGGAAGCTCGGCGCGCTCGCCCGCGACGAGACCCGCGTTCAGGGCTGAGGGGCTGCCCTCGCGTAGCTTTCTGCTCGAAGCAGCGTCTCGTCCAACCGTTCCCGGCGCAGGAGCCCGACCCCGTGCGCCGCGGAAACCTCGTGGGGAGGAGCGTCGGCCAGGCGTCTGTGGGCAGACCGAGCCAGTCCGAGGATTCGCTCGGGGTCCCCTCCGACCTCGAGCAGAACGCTCGCGAGTTCGAAGTCTGCACGGGCGCATTCGATGGGGTCCACCCCCTCGCCGTTCTCCAGCGTCATCGTCGCTTCGAGCACCTCGAGGGCCATCGCGTTGTCTCCTCGCGCAGCTGCACTAACCCCCAAACCCAGCAACGCCCGCCGCCGGAGTCCGTCGCGCGGCTCGAGCGTCCGGTCATCGAGATCACGCGCCTCGAGAAACAGCTTCTCGGCGTCCTCATTCCGCCCTTCGAGCAGCCGAACCTCTCCGAGACGCGTACGGTACTTGGAGCGCTCTTGTGCAGAAAATCCCCCGGCTTCGGCCAACGCAACGCACGCTTCGAGCAGCTCGGATGCAGCCGTGAGCTCGTGCTGCATCATCCGAATCCCGGCGAGGTTGTGCATCGGACCCACCACGTCCGCGGACGCTCCGCCCTGCTCCTGGGCCAAACGGAGGACTCGCTGCGAGGACTCTGCCGCCAGATCCAGCCTCCCCTCGAGGGCGTCGATCATCGCGAGGTTCTGCAGCGGCATGACCATGTCCGGGTGGCCGAGGGGGTGAGTCGATTCGAGCCGGGCCAAGTACGCGACAAACAGCGGACGGGCGCTCGAGAAGTCCCCACGCTCGATGAGGAGCGCACCCAGGGCCGCCTGAGCCCTGGTGTAGTACGGATGCGTCCGACCGACCGATCCCAAGAACACATCCATGGAGCGGCGCAGGAGGGCCTCGGCCTCCTCGAGCTTTCGCTGGGGGATGAGCACGGTCCCCAGCGCTGCCAGGGCCGTCCCCGTGCTGGGGTGCATCGGCCCAAGGAGTTCCTCCCGGATCTCGAGCGCCAGACGCTGCTTTGACTCTGCATCATCGAAACGGTGCTGAAGCATGGCCAGCTGGGCCATGTTGAGGACGAGGCGCGCACCATCAGCGGTGCGAACCCGGCCGAGTTCGTCGAGGAGCTCGAAGGCCTCCTCAAAGCACCGGGCGGCTTCATCCCGATTCCCAGACAGCGTGAGCAGCGTGCCCTCCCGATCGAGCACGACGGCGCGAAGCTCTTTCGACACACCCCCTCGGGCGACCCGGGCCTTTGCGTACGAGACCCACCGCCGGGCAGCTGCGGGATCCATCGAGGCGGTCGAAGCAAGGTTGAGGGCCGCGTGAATCTGGGTCGCGTCGTCGTCTTCGGCGACCGCAAGAAAGAGAGCCTGCTCCAGCGACGCTGCCGCGGCCTCGATGTTCGCTTGGTGCAACTCCGCGGTCCCCTGGACGAGCAACGCACGGCCGCGGAGCCTTCGTTGTGAGAGAGCCTCGGCCTGGAGGGCCAAAGAGGACGCAGCGGTCGCGGCGCGCTCATACTGACCTGCACGAAGAGCGACTTCGGCGTTGAGGATCGCGTGTTCCACAGGCACGGACTCGGGCCGCGTCGCCCAATGGTCGTCGGTGCCCTCCGCGTTGAGGCACACCCCGGAGCGAGGCAACGTCGCAACCATCGAGGCCGCACGCTCGAGGGTCGCCGGGGCTTTGGCCTCGAGCGCTTCGAGTGTTGCATCCAACTCGACGAGCTGGCTCGCCAGACACCGCATACTCGCGTCGAGCGAGGTGTCCGAGCCGGTGCCGTTCAGCGAGGATTCGCAAGCCTGTTGGTGGACATCCGCCCACGCCTTGGCGAAGTCATCCAGCGCAGGTTCGACCCTGCTCCACGTATCGCGGGCGAACGCAGAGTCCACCGCTTCGAAGGAGGTCGCCAGCGCGTCGCGGCGGCTCTCGTTCCACACCGCTCGGCTCCTGTGCTCCCCGCCGACGCAGGTCTCGTGGTCGGTGGTGACAGAGGCCAACGCAAGCGCGAGCCCAGACCCCAACACCAAGAGCACCGGACCGCGCCGGGGACGAGACTCGAGCCCCGCAACGAGAGCGGACATCGACGAGAAGCGAGCCCCCGCGTCGAACGAAAGGCCGCGGGCAAGCGCACGGCAGACCGAACGCGGAATGCCCGTCGCCGCCAGCGGACCGCGTGGCCCGGTCCGCATCCGGTCGAGGAGCTCGCGGCCGCTCTTTCCGGAGAACGGTCGAGCGCCAACGAGAGCCTCGAACAACGTGACGCAAAAGGAGAACTGGTCCGACGACGCCCCGACCCGCCGGCCCTCGAGTTGCTCGGGCGACATGTACGCCGGCGTTCCTCCACTGACGGGCCCGCCTCCGGGTTGGGTTGGTGCTGGCTGCGGTGTCGCCACGCCGAAGTCGGCCACCACCACCCGCCCGTCTCGACCCACCAAGATGTTCTCCGGCTTGATGTCGCGATGAACAACTCCGCACCGGTGCGCGGCTTCGAGACCCGCCGCCACGGGAAGGAAGAACGGAGCAAGGTCCTGCCATCGCCGGGGAACGGTCGCAAGGGCGCCGCGAAGCGTTTGCCCGTCGATGAGTTCCATCGCCACCCAAAGCCGGCCATCGGTCTCGCCAACGTCGTGCACCGTGACGATGTTGGGATGATTCAGGCCCGCCGCGAGCCGAGCCTCCCGTCGGACCGACGCTGCCCGTTGCCGATCCACGGCTCCTGAAAACACCTTGAGCGCGACTTTCCGGTCGAGCTTGGGATCGTAGGCCGCGTGAACCACCGCAGAGGCTCCGCGCCCAAGAACCTCGAGCAACCGAAACCGGCCAACCTTCGTCGGTAGAACATCGACATCGAACAGCCGCTGCCGCAACCGATCGAGGGCTGCGCGCGCCGGGAGTGACTCTTCGCCACCGGCAGCGACGAACGCCTCGTCAAGCCGCTGCTGCGAGGCATCTACGCGCACGTTTACCTGGCTACCACCCACGCGGCGGCGGCTCAACGGTCTTCGGGGTCCATCCAGACCCCCCAGGAAATTCTCCGAAAACTCCTGAGGTTCACCGTTGTGTGGCGCCCCAGGCGGCCTTGCATGGTCGCGTGGTCTGCCCTGCGCCTCAGCGAAGTCCGGCGTGAATCGCAGCCACGACC
>CAYGTG010000526.1:0-1992 GCA_964352485.1 uncultured Nannocystaceae bacterium
CGGCCAAAAAGGCGACTTCGAAGAAGCCCGCCGCCAAGAACACCGCCAAGCGGACCTCGGCCAAAAAGGCGACTTCGAAGAAGCCCGCCGCCAAGAAGACCGCCAAGCGGACCTCGGCCAAAAAGCCCGCCGCCAAGCGACGAACCAAGAAGTAGCCCGCGGGCGGTCGCCCGAGTCAAGGCGCGAGACGAGGCCCAGCCCACAAGCTGGTCGCGTCCCGCGCCTTGCCTGATCCAGCGGGATAGCTCAATCTGCAGCGGTCATGGCCGACACGGACGATAGCCCGGCGCCTCGTAGCCCCCTGTGGCGGTACCTCGGGGGTCGGCTCGACGGGCTGACGAGCGCGGTCCTCGTCTTCCCGCTGTTCCTCATCTACCAGATTGGGATTCTCAGCGGCCGCGGGCAAAACGGGGTCGACTTCCTCACCCGCACCCTCATCGAGCTCGGCCACAAAGACGTCACGAATTACCTCATCGCGATGTCGGTTCTGCTCGTCGTGTATGCGGCGATACTGGTCTTGCTCCGCAGGCGTGGGTCGTTCTCTCCGCAGGCGTTCGGACCCATGCTCCTGGAGTCCAGCATCTACGCGCTGATCATGGGCTCGCTCATTCTCTTCGTGATGCGCAGCTTTCTGGGGGTGCTCCCGGGCTTGTTCATTGGCGTCAAGAACCCGCTCGACGTCATCGTCATCTCGGCGGGTGCGGGCTTCCACGAGGAACTGATCTTCCGCGTGATGCTGATGGGAGGGCTGGCGTGGCTGCTGACTGGGCTGATGGGGAAGAGACGCGCGTGGCTTCTGGCCTTGGTCGCATCCTCGGTCCTGTTCTCGATCGCCCACCACATCGGGCCCTCGGGCGAGGCGTTCACCTTCGCTGCGTTCGTCTACCGAGCGCTTGCCGGGGTCTTCTTCGCCCTCATCTTCCAGATGCGAGGGTTCGCGGTCGCAGCCTGGACCCACGCCCTGTACGACGTCTACGTCCTCAGCCTGGCCTGAATCCTGTCCGGCTCGGGCGACTGCGCGAACCTGCAGTGTCGGGACAAGGCCTGGCCATGTCCCGAGCGTGTGCGTGTTCATGATACCGTCAGGCGAACGCGAACCGGGGGCGTGGTCGCTCTCTGCCGTGGGATCGTCGATGTCGGACGTTGCAGCGCAGCACCCCCCAGCTGGCCATGGGGACACCGTCCCGCCGCCAGCCGTCTCCCTTCCGAGCGCGCTTCCGGTGCGCTACCCGACTGAGCCTGCCGAACTCTCCGAGTTCCGCGCCGCTCCGAGCGAACCCGCGTTCGTATCCCTGCGGCGGGAGTATCGCGATGCCGAAGACTGGCGCGCGCTCGCGACCGTATTGGTCGTCTATGCGGCGGCAATCCAAGACACGCCGACCGAGCGCGACAAAGCGGCGGAGCTGTGTCTGCAATCGTATGAGCTCTGGCTCGAGCGGGTGAAGGACCGCGAGACGGCCTCGGCCGTCCTCGCGCGCGCCGTCCAGCTCAAGCCCGACGACGTTCGTGCCCAAGCGCGGCTGCGAAAGCTGTACGAGACGCTCGGCGCCTACCGAGAGCTCGTCACGCTGCTGCGCTGGCGGCTCGCGAGCAACCCCCCATCGCGCGAAGCGGCCGGACACCACCTCGAGCTGGCAGAGCTGCTCGAGAAGCAATTCCTGGCCATCGGCGAAGCCGTGCAGCACTACGAGCAAACGTTGCTCCTGGACCGCACGAACATGGCCGCAAGCGAGCGGCTCATCACGCTCTACCGACAGTCCGGCGCGTGGCAGCGCTGCACCGAGTTGATGCTCAGCGTTGTCGAACGACTCGACGTGACCCGCGACCGCCACCGCATCGCCGAGTACCACCGGCGGCTCGCGACCATCGAGTTCGAACACAACAGCGACGTGGCTGCGGCCGCACGACACCTGCAAGCCGCTCTCAAGGCCGTCCCCGACGACGTCGAGGCCCTGCAAGCCTTTGGCACGCTGTACCTATCCTCGGGCAAGT
>CAYGTG010000526.1:2002-6099 GCA_964352485.1 uncultured Nannocystaceae bacterium
CACCAAGGCGGCCGACTTTTTGTAGAAAGCTGCGGAAATCGCCCGTCGTCGCGGCGCGAAGGACCGGGCGCTCAAGCTGCTGCGCCGCTGCCTGACGCTCATGCCCGAGCATCGGCAGGCATCGGCGGCCCTCGAAAACACGCTGATCGACGCCG
This sequence comes from uncultured Nannocystaceae bacterium, assembly GCA_964352485.1. Taxonomy (GTDB): domain Bacteria; phylum Myxococcota_A; class Polyangia; order Nannocystales; family Nannocystaceae; genus CAJXVA01. Next base: position 2,158 of record CAYGTG010000526.1, read on the forward strand.
AAGACTGGCTCGCCCTCGATGAACTCTACCGAGAGTGGCTGTACCACTTCGACGGTGAGGATTCGGTTCCACTGCTGCTGCGCCGTGCCGAGCTGCTCGAGGAGCGATTGCATCGCCGCGAAGAAGCCCGACAGCTGTACGAAGAGGCCAGCCGATACCAGCCCCCCGAGGCTGAGTCGTGGCACCGACTGCGCGATATCTACGAGTCGTCGAAGGATTTTCACGCCCTCGCCACGCTCTTCGATGCTCAGCTCGACCACTCGCCCGATGAGATCCCTACCGAAACGCTTCAACGTGCGGCCACCGTCTACCGAGACGAACTGGGCCTCGATGAGCGGGCGGCCGTCTACTACTACAAGGTCCTCGAACGAGAGCCATTCAACGGCGTCGCATTCGAGGGCTACAAAGAGCACTGGCGCCGCAAACACAACTGGTCGCACCTGCGCGACCTCATCCTCTACCAGATCGAGCAGGCCGGAGAGTACGAGGATGAGCACTCCCCGCTTTCCGACCCCGCGTTTGCTGAGGAGTTCGTAGAGCTCGCCGACATCTGCGAGCGACGGCTGGGCGACATCGATGGCGCGCTCGATGCTTGGGGTCGCATGGCGGCCGAATACCCCAGCGATCCGCGCCCACAGAAGCACATCGCGCGCATCGAGAAGCGGGCCCGTATGTGGGACAACATGGTGCGGGTCCAAGAGGCAGAGCTGGAGCGCGCGGTCGACCCCCGCAAGCGCCTGGACATCCTCAAGCGGCTCACGCAGGTGTATCGCGACCGTCAGGTCAACCCCGACCGCGCCATCGAGCTCTACAACGAGATCCTCGAGCTCTCCCCCAACGACGTGCAAGCCACGCGAGCTCTCACCGCGCTGTATGACCGGGCCGGCGACTTCGGCCAAGTGGTCGAGATGCTTCGCGACCAATACGAGCGCTCCCGCAGCAATACCGAGCGCATCTCGTTGCTGCGGCGGCTGGCGGAGCTGTGGCATCACGAACTCGAGTCCCCCGACGAAGCGATCTGGGCCTGCGAGGAAATCCTGCACCAGATGCCCGGAGATCGAGAAGCGATGGCGCGGCTGCAGCAGGTGCTCGAAGAACAGGATCAGCACGAGACGCTGTACGAAGTGCTCGAACGCGAGCTCGAGCAAACCGGGTCCGCCGAAGCACGCCTGAAGATCATGCGCCGCATGGCGCGGCTGGCAGAGCACGCCCTGGGCGACGACGATCGAGCGGCACGGCTGTGGACCGACATCTCTGACGCGCAGCCCGGGCTCGAAGTGCTCGACAAACGCATCTTCTTGTACGAGCGCTCCGGTCGCTATGAGGATCTGGGCACCCTGCTCCACAAGGGTGCAAACGGCACGTCCACCCCCCTGCCCCGGCAGATCGACTACCTGCTCCGCCTGGGACTGCTGGCCGAGAGTCATCTCGACGATCCCGAGCTGGCGCGCTCGAGCTTCGAAGCGGTCCTCCGCTCCCGCCCCGATCACAGAGGCGCACTCGAGGCGCTCGTGCGTCTGTACCGACGGAACGAAACGTGGCAGCCACTCGTCGCCGTCTTGGGGAAACTCCAAGAGCTCGCCGAGACCGAAGAAGACGAGTTCCGCATCGCCTGGGAGCGGACCGAGCTTCTCTCCGAGCAGCTCGACGATGCGGAGTCGGCGGCCGCCCTGCTGGAGTCGCTCGACGACGGTCCGGCCGTCGGCAATCGCGAGGTCTCGAGCACGCTGCTCGAACTTTTCGAGCGCTCGGCCCAATGGAACAAGGTCGTGCAGCAGGCCGAAGTGCTGCTGCTCTCCGCGGACGAGCCCGAGGAACGACAGCGGCTGTATCTACTGATCAGCGATACGTGGCGCCACAAGCTCGAGGACACCCGGGCGGCGCTGGGCGTGTATGCCCGCTTCGTCGAGGAGTTCTCCGGAGACATCGACGCTCTGTGGACGCTCAGCGAGCTTCAGCTGGAGGTCGACGAGACGGAGTCCGCCCTCACGACCCTCTCCCGTCGCCTTGCGCTCGCGCAGGAGATTTCTCTGCGCACCAGCACGCTCGAAGCGATGGCCGAGATTGCCGAAGAGCGGATCCGCCATCCTTCCAGGGCCCTTGAGTACCTTCGGCAGGCGCTCTCGTTCTCCCCATTCGACCGTGACCTGACCCGGAAGCTGCGCGAGACTGCGACGACCCACGAGCTGTGGGCCGAGCTGCTCCACGTTCACGAAGAGCGCTTTGGCTACGCCGACGCTGGCGAACGACTCGAGCTACAGATCGAGGTCGCGACCGAAGCCGCGGAGGTGGCCGAGGACAAGCTTCAAGAGCCTCCCAAGGCATTCGAATGGACCTCGAGGGGATACTTCGTTGCGATCGGTCACGAACTCCCGGCCTCCGACCTTCTCGAGCGTCTCGAGCGGTTGGCGGAGTCCTACAATCTTTGGGGCTCGCTCGTCGGCGTGATCGAGCAAGAGATCGCCCACTTCGAGGGACGGGGGTCGATCCACAGCGGAAGCTACAATGCGGTCCCCCGCTTCCTCGACGCTTCGGCGATCGCCGAGGACCACCTCGAAGACCCCCAGCGCGCCGTCGGATTCCTCCAGCGAGCCCATCGCCTGTCCCCACGGGACGAATCGCTGGCCAAGAAGCTCGAGGACACCGCACGTCGCTATGGCCTGTGGCAGGCGGTGATCGAGCTGCACGGCGGCATGCTCGAGCGCACCGTCACCGACCTCGGTCGCTTCGACGCGTGCGTAGCGATCGCCAAGGTCTACGAAGAAGAGCTCGGCGACGCGGAGCAAGCGTTCGGTTGGTACGAAAAGGCCGTCCGCGACCTGTCCGCCAGCGACGGCGGCCTTTCGCAGGATGCATTCGAGCGCATGCGCGAGCTCGCAGTGCGCTCCGCACTGTGGCCCAACCTTGCCAAGCACCATCTCGACACCGCGGCGCTGCGGGATGAAGCAGACGACGTCCCGGGACGGATCGACGCTCTGCGTGAAGCATCGACGGTCTTCTACGAGCACCTCGCCGACCCCCTCGCCGCGTGTCGCGTGCTCTCGGTCGCCCTCTCGGCCGACCCTTTCCAAGACCAGCTGCTTGACGATATTCGCGCGCTGTCCATCGAGGTCGACGACAAACGCAGCGGCGACCTGCCCGCCATCGGTGCGCTGACCCTGCTCGGTGTGCTGCATCGTCAGTATCTTGAGCTCGCCGACCCCGAGGCTCGGACCGCGCTGCTGGTCGAGCGCGCCCGAGTTCGTGAAGAGAGGTTGAGTGACTTCAGTGGGGCGATGGCGGAGTGGTTCCGCGTGCTCCACCGAGATGCCGACAACGACGAGGCCCTCGTCGAAGCGGAGCGCATCGCGGAGGAGAATGATCTGTGGTCTGCGTACTTGGTTCAGCCAGCCCATCGTCTCGAGCAAGCCCGCGACCCCGATGATCGCCGGACTCAATACAAGCGACTCGCGCGACTGTACGAGGGACCGATCCAGCGGCCCGAGTACGCGTTGCGGGCTCGGCTCGCCGCGTGGCGCCTCGACCCCGTGCTCCCGCCACGCGAAGGCGAACTCGACTCCGATCAGCGCGCGGTCTGGCGACTCGCCGAGCAGACCGGAGCCTACTCGCGGCCGCCCGTCCCTCGCGATGCATTGCTGACGCCCACGCTGATGGCGCCCGAGTACCGGGATCTGCAGCGCTGGAACGGGTGCGGGTTGGACCCGCGTGCCCTCGAGGCCCTGCCCGATCCCTTCGCACCGAAAGTCGAGCTCGCCGCACCCACCGCGGTGCTCGAGCAACACACCGAGGAGGTCAGCGTCTCCGCCCTGACGCCCGAGCCCCCCAGTGCGGATCCAGCCGAGCTCGAGCCGGGGGCTCCGCCGCTGATGGCCCCTGTCGTTCCCACGACGACGACCGAACTCGACATCGAGGAACTCGACATCGAGCTCCTCGACATCGAGG
>CAYGTG010000527.1:0-6099 GCA_964352485.1 uncultured Nannocystaceae bacterium
CTGGCGGCAACGACAAACGCCGCGGCTCCGCCCAGCAACCATCCGCGCCGCGGGACCTGCCCACCCGCGGCGGGAACGGGCTCCGGCACCACATAGGGGCCCTCGAGCGGGTCCCTGGACCCTCTCTCCAGCAACAGCAGGATCGGAGACATCGATGCGAACCGGTCCTCCGGCTCGGTCTGCAATCCGCGCCGGATCGCGTCTGCCATCCAGCTGGGTACGCCGCTGTCCTCGGGCGGAGTCTGCACTTCGCCAGCGACCACGGCAGCACCGAGGACGTGAACGCTCCCACCTAGGAAAGGGCGTTGGCCGTAGACCGCTTCATACAGCGCGATGCAGAACGCGAACTGATCCGTCCGCGAGTCGCAATCTACAGCCCGGAACTGCTCCGGGGCCATGTAGCGGGGTGTACCCATCACGGCGCCCGTGATGGTGAGACGCTCGAGCTCGACGTCGAGCACGGGCATGGTTGGCGCCTCGGCCGGCGCCTCGATCGCGGATTCGGTCTGCAGCTCGCCCAGAGTCTTGGCCAACCCGAAGTCCAACACTCGGACTCGGCCGTCGTTCCCGACGAGGACATTGTCCGGCTTTAGATCGCGATGAATGATCCCTTCGTCATGGGCTGCGATGAGACCCCGCGCGGTTTGAGCGAACACGTCGCAAATCTCGGAGAACGTTCGGTCCGCCCCCAACCAGGCGCGCAACGTCTCCCCCTCCACGAACTCCATCGCGACACACACGCGCCCATCGGTCACCGTGACCTCGTGCACCGTGACCACGTTGGGGTGGTTGAGCTTCGCCATCGCGCGAGCCTCACGTTGCAACCGCAGTTGCAGCGATGACCCGGAGTTGGCGTGGAGGACTTTGAGGGCGATCTTGCGATCGAGATCGTCGTCGCGCGCCGTGAAGACCACCCCCATGCCGCCCTCGCCGAGCGTGTCGAGGATCCGGTAGCGTCCCAGCCGCTGCGCCGCCCGCTTGCCGAAGAGCTTGGCGCGGACCGCCTCTCGTTCCAGTTCCGCCGCGACCCCTTCTCCCCGCGGCGCCCTATCCTCCATCGGCTCAGACGTTTGAGAATCAAGCGCCGTGTCTGCATCGGAGATGGCATCCGCGTCGGAAGCGACTCCCTCGGCCGCGCTCGCGGATCCACCGAGTCGGTCCGGGCCGCGGCCTGGGGCAGATGCGATCGTGTCCTCTTCCCCGACACCGACGCCCGAACTCGCTGTTTTTGGCGGGCTCGCTGCTTGCTCTTCGCGCGCGGATCCCACCGCTCGAATCATCACCTCGCGCCGCGTGAAAGGCAAGGCACTCGCATGACCCGCACTGCCTCCTGCGGACCCGATGGATCGCCTGAGCCCCGGCCTTTCTATGCACATCTCAAAACGAACCGCGAGCCATGCCTGCCAACGCGTGTCCTCCCGCGGAGCCTTTGCGGTCCTCCCTGCCGCGACTCATCTTCGTGAACAGCTGATCGACCGGTCTGACTGCTTCAGCCTCAAGCCAAGAGAATTTCTTCCGTAGAGATGGGCTGCTGAGTCCTCAACGATCTCTTTCGAGGAAATCGACGCTGAGGTGAGGAGGTCGGAGACCCCGAACGCCTGGTTGGATGTGAGCAGCTCGAGTTTTGTCCTCGTCGCCGTCCTCGTGGCCTCCACCTCGGGTCAACTCGAGGTGGTCCCGCCCGTGCCCGCGGCGGCGCCGTCCAAGCTGGCCGCATCGGATGTGACCAAGGAGGTCGCCGCCGTGCGCACGCACGCAAAAGCCGTGCAGGCGGGCGTCGCTGCCCTCGTCGCCCGCAAGGGAGCGGATCCCGCAAAAGCTGCCGCCGCCCTGGGCCTCTCGATCGCGAAACTGCGCTACGACGTAGCTCAGTTCAAAGCTGCGACCAAGACGGCGCCCACGCAGGTCAAGGTGACCCTGGGGAAGCTCGACAAGCAGCTCGTCGCTTTTTCTAAGACTCTCGATGGCATCGCGGCGGGCCAGCCGCTGTCCAAGGGCGATGCAGATGGGGCGAGCGCATCGGCGAATCGAGTGATGGACGAGATCGACGCTTTGTTCGCGCTGCTCGAACCCGTCGTGCATCGCTAGAACCGCCGCCCGCGGCCGACCCCTCCCGTGCAATGTCCACGGAACCGGTCCCGCAGACCTGCTCCTGGCCTCTCAAACTCCCAAGGCGCGACACACTACTTCCAGACTGGTTCTCTTCTTCTCCACCACCTGACCGTTGCGAGCGAGTCCACGAAAAGGCGAAGCCCCGGGGGACGACCGGGGCTTCGTGGAGAATCGGGAACTAGGGGTTGTTGCTTAGCCTTCGAGCCGGCGGCTCAGGATGGATGCGGTGACCGGGGGCGCGTAGCCGAAGAGGGTGGCGACTGCGTCACAGAATCGAGTGATTGCGTTGTCCTGAGTCATCATCTTTTGGCCTCGCTGTGGAAGTACCCGGGCCTCGGAGATCGATTGCGATTGAGTGAAGAAAAACTCGATGGGTGCGCCGCTGCCGCGCGGCGGTTGGGAAACCCGACCCCACTCGGTCACCAGCTTCGATGCCTTGGACGCGCTGTACGAAGGCCCTCCAAGATGCCAGGCGTCCGCATCGAGTTCGCGTCGGCTCTCATTCCTGCGGCTGAAAACACCCGATCGTCGTCTCGATCCGAAAGCGAGACTTCTCGGTGTGGCGCTCGGCAAAGAAGAGGTCGAGAGGGTAGGTCTCACCGATGTTCAGCCCGATGTCTGCCGCAACGTCGTCGAGCACGACCTCGCCACCCAGCGACTCGTGAACGCCGCCGAGGTCGATGACCAGGCGCTCGTTGACGAACAGGAACAGGTCGTCGTCCCCCTGGAATCGGAACTTCTCGCCGCCGTAGTAGGTGAACTGGGCGTGAATCTCGAGGGTGAAGTGGTGATTGTGCGCGCCCGGGTCGGGCCCGAGGTCGTAGGGGTCCAGCGGGAAGAACTCCTGGTCGTCGACCTGCCACATCGCCCCCGAGTACTCGTCCAGCCCGAGTTGGATCTCAACCCGCGCATTCACTAGGGGAACATCGCGATACCACTGGTCGAACAGCTCGACTCCGTTTGTGGTCGGGCTCCCTCCGAGCTCGGTGTAGACCGGCTTGCGGTCAGCGCCCAACGTCGGCTGCACGATCCCCGGATCGAAGCCTGCGCGGTCGCTCTCAAAATCCGGGTGCGACGCGTCGAAGTCGCGAACGGTCGCGTCGAACTGCGTGAGGCAAGGAACATCAGCGCTCGGCACGTCGAACTCTCCGCCCGAGGAGGAGCCGGACTCACCATCGTCGTCGACCCCAGGATCGCCGGTCTCCGCGTCCTCGCCGGAGCCTGTCGTTCCCTCGAGAGGCCCGAGGATTCCAGTCCCGTGGAACGCGGCCTCGTTCTGCACGCATCCCCCGAGCACAACCAACGCGAGTAGCAGCAACCTCCCCATCCCATGTGGTCTTTTCCCGCCCCAGCGATTCGGTCACACATTTCGCGAAGAAATCACTCGGGGAGGCAGGAAGAGGCTCATTCCGCGGAGGATTAGGGGAAAACCTGAATCGAGAACCCCGTGATCCGATCGCCCGCGGTCGGGCACAGGTAGGTCATGTCGAACCCCGCGCTCCCGTTGTTCCGCGCCCCCGTCCTCCTGCTCGCGCTTGCAACCGCCGTCGGCGCCCCAGCACTTGGCTGCGACGACAAGGCCGCCGCGACGCAGGACTCCGCAAAGAAGGCGTCCACCGAGGACAACAAGCCCGCCGCGCCCCCCGAACTGAGCCCCAAGGAGTGCAAGGACTTCTCCATCAAATGGGTCGCTCCGCTCGTCGGGACGGGTCTCGACGAGGCGACCGCAGGCAAGATGGCCAAGAAACTCACCGCCGAGTGCGAGAAGAACAAGCAAGACGACGGTTGGGTGAAGTTCGCAACCTGCATCAGAGAGAAATCGGTGATCGACCGGTCCGACTGCTTCAGCCTCAAGCAAAAGGACTTCCCGCTGTAGAGGGGGTGCTGGGCCCTCCACGGGGGAACCGGTTCCTGGAGGCTCGACGCACGACTCCCAGACTGGTCTCTTCTCTCCGCCCACGGGAGTCCCGGCGCCTAGCCTTCTTCGCCACTCTCCTCAGGTGCGGGTGCGTCATCGGCTCCCATGCTTTCGCCGACCGCTTCCGCCGCGGCGTCGAGGCCTCGTTCGATATCGCCTCCGATCTCCTCGCCCGACTCGTCGATCGACTCGAGCAGGCCGCCCTCGTTGGGTTGCGCGGGTTGTTCGGTTCCGCCACCTTCCTTGTCACAGGCACACAAGGCGAGGGCTACGAGAACGACCGAGAGCGTTCGCATGGCCGCAGCGTAACCCGGGGGCCAGTCGCCGTCGGGGGCCACAAGGTCGGTTTCCTGTACCGTCTGTGCGGCTGCAGCGACCGCGTCTGACTGTGTGCACGGCAGCGACCGCCTCGTACCGGAGAAACGGGCCAACCGCTCACCGCGCACTCTCGTCCAGCGCCTCGATCAGTCGCGTGCTCGACGAGCTGTTCTCCAGTCGCTTCCGAAACGCTTCCGCGATCGGCTCCGCGCTTGGATCCCCGAGCTCCCGCAGCGTGCGGACCTGCCCCAGCCGTGCCGCATACATAATCATCCCGCCGTTGATCGCAACACAGTCGCACTCCGACGACTTGCCAAACGCCTCTGCGGCCTCGCGCGTCCGCCCCGCGCGTTCGAGCAGGTGACCGCGGACCAGCTGCGCGACCGCCTGCGCGGCCGAAGCCTCGTCGGTCTTCATCGCGTCGTCCACGGCCGCAATCGCCTCGTCGGTCGGGCGCCCGTCGAGCAATGGTGTGACCGCCGCGATGACCATCTTGGTGAAGTCGGGGACAGCCTCGATACCCTGCAGGTTTGCGAGCGCGATGGGGTCGGGTTCACCCCGCACCGCACTGACGTGGGCCTGCAGTTCGGCCGGGACCGCGATGAAGATGCCCTCGTCGTGCGCGAGGTCGCTCCAGACCCTGGGCAGCTGCGCGTCCACTTCCGCAAACTCGCCCCGCGCCGCGTGGATGCGAGCGAGCGCCACCCGGGCGTAGGTCACCGTGCTGCCAGCCTCGCCGTGGTGCCGAATGGCCAGAGCCAGCGTGCGGCGACCCATGGCGAGCGCCGCGTCGAAGCGCTCCTCGTTGGCCAGGGCCTCGGTCTCGGCTCCGAGCGGCATGAGCAGCTCGAACGCGTTGGGGCCAACCGAGGACTCGATGCGCTCGAGCTTCTCTTGCCGATACTGCCGGCCCAGGCTCTCCAGCGGCGTGCCTCGCAGGTAGTGCGCCGTGGTCGCGAGGGCACGGCGATAGAACATGTGGTCGGGGCCGAAGGTTTCGCGGGCGAACGCGATGCCCTTCTGTGCGGCGGCGCGCCCCGCCTCCACGTCTCCGGACATGCTGAGGATCGCCCCTTGCCAAGCGCGGAACTCCAAGGTCCCGTAGATCGGCCAGCCGTTGCGGTCGAGGGTCGCTTCCCATGTGGGCAGCTCCGCGACGATCTCCGGCGCGTAGAAGTCGTCGCTGCCACGCTCCTTCAGTGCCCAGAGTTTCCAGAGCCTGCCCAGCACGTAGCTCTGGTCGTTGTGAGCCTCGGTGGACAGGCGCGCGGCCTCGTCGATCGCCCCGATGGCCTCCTCGAACGGGACGATCCCGCCCATGAGACTTGCGTTGGTCGAACGGGTACGCACGTCTGCGACCGCCGGCAAGTAACCGATCTTCTGGATCTGATCGAGCACCACGACCTCCTGGTCGAGCACGTCCTGATAGCCCAGGCCGGGTTCGCCAAAGAACGTGGCCTTGGCGAGTTGCTCGAGGGTCCTTAGCTCCAGCAGCCCGTCGATCAGCTCTTCTCGCTGCGGACTCTCGGGATACGGAACGACCCCTTCGACGAGCTTCTCGTTGCGGCAGTCTCGCGGGAAGTAGAACGGCATGTAGTCCCCGGATGCGGCCGTCGCCGCGATCTCCGGGGTCAGATCGGTCAGCCCCACCGCACGTACCCTCAGCTCCAGCAACCGTTGGTCAAGACACGTCTGCCGCTGGGCATAGCGCGGTGGGTCGCGCTCCTTCTCGTCGCTCGCACAGGCCTCGG
>CAYGTG010000528.1:0-6095 GCA_964352485.1 uncultured Nannocystaceae bacterium
ACCCGGAGATCGATCACCAGGCACGCGCGTGGCTGAAATCAGCCGACCTCGACGTACAGGTGGGCGATGGCGATACGACGGTCCTACTCGCATTCGCCGTCGACCACGACGTCGACGTCCACGTCTACGCCGTGCCCGGGGAACGCTTCGACGCCCAGGCTCACAAGGACCTCGCAGCGGTCCACCGCGCTGCGTTCGAGTTCTTCTTCATGAGCGATCTGAGCCCCGAGCAGTTCGCGGGCGCGCTGCGGTTCTGCGGTGGCGCGTCGGACGAGCCGGACGTCTGGGAAGACCAGGTCGCCGAAGTCGAGGAGGGAGGCGATGGCCTCGACGTCGAGGCGATCCGAGCCACGGTCGGCAGCTGGAACGAATTCCAGGTGCGCTCTGGCGACACCCTGCCCGGCCCGATCAGCCACGTCTACGCGGCGACGCTGTGCATGTGAACTCGGTCAGGGCACGCCAAGCCCATCACCGGAAGCGCACGGACAGAAGGACACCCCATCAGTCGGCCTGGAGCGCGAGCAGCTGTGACCGAAGCAGTGCAGCCTCTCCGCTGCGGTCGGCCACATCCTCGAGGCCCTCATCGATCCAACGCGCCGCTTCTTCGTCATCACCGCGGTCCCGCGCGAGTTGGGCGAGACCCAACCGTGCGCGGGCGAGATCAACGGGATTTGGAGGTTTGGCAGACTGCGCAGAGGCCAAGCTGAGTGCATAGTGCTTCTGTGCAGTCGGAGCATCTCCTGTTGCCACGGCGATGGCGGCCCGTGTTGCGTGGATACGGTGAGCATCGGGGTCGGGCTGCGGCTGACGGGCCCGGGTTTGCAGGGCCTTGTCCGCCCACGTCTGTGCCGCCCGAAGATCGCCCCTGCGAAGCTCAAGGCGCGCGAACCTCTCCTGATGCGCCGAGATCCAGATGCTCTCGGGTTCGAGGGCTCGCTCGTCCTCGATGGCTCGCTCGAGCGCTGCGCGAGCCTCGGCAAAACGACCCAGCTGCAGGAGCGCCTCTGCGCGATGGGAATGCTCGTCGGGGAAGAACTTCGTCCCAATTTTCTCATGCCGCGCGATCCCTTCGTCGCACAAAGCGACCGCCGCTTCGAACGCCCGGGAGGCGAGGGCAATTCGGGCCCGGATCCGCACAGCGCTTGCGACCAAGCGGTGCTCCGGCCCAAGCACCCTTGCAAACATAGTCTGCGCTCGCTGGGCGTACTCCTCGGCAGAGACGAACGCCCCGAGCTTCATCTCGACCAGAGCCATGGTTGCCAGCGCATTGCCGAGTCCGTCGTGGCCCTCGGGGTAGGTCGCCTCAAGGTCGATGATCGCCGGTTCCAACAGCTGCCGCGCCCTCTCGAAGGCCCCGCGCATTTGCAGGCTTACCGCCAAGTTGGACGCAGCAATCGCCGTCCCAGGGTGGTGGGCACCGTATGCCGCCTTGGTCGCCACGAGGACCTCCTCCTCGAGCGCGAGGCTGCGCTCCAGCTGACCTGCGATGGAGAGGCTCGTCGCCAGCCGACCCTGTAGCGTGACCCGCGTGGACGGTGGCTTCTCGGCCGACGCATCGAATCGTTCGAGAGCCCGTTCCGCAAGCTCGACACAGCCGGGCCTCTGCGTGCGACAGGCGTACTCACTCTGCAGAGACGCCAGCGCCCACGCATGTCGGCTGTCCGTGCCAAGGCGATCCACCGCCGCCCGAGCCCTGTCTTGCCACGCGTCCGCAACGTCCGTCCGCATCATGACCGGACCCCAATTGTCGAACGCTCCGACAGCCGCGCCCGCCAACACAGCGTCGTGCTTGGCCCGCAGCGCCTGCTCGAACGCGGCCTCGTAGGTTTTCGCAGCGTCCTCGTACTTGCCCTGATCAGCCAACACCTCCGAGTGCAGCAAGCGAAGCTCGGCGAGGACCGGTGGGTAGGTGACCCTCTGTGCGCGTTCAAAGAGCGCGTCGACTCGCTCGAAGACCTCGTGGCCTTTCCCAGCATCGAGCACCGCATCGATGCTCGCACTCTCGGCTCGTATGGCCTCGACCTCCACAGCGTCCGCGGGGTCGATCGCAGGTAGACCGGCCAGGCGCTCCAGGTCCGCGCAGGCAGCCAGCGAAGGCAGCCCCGACACCACGCCGATCGAGTTGCGAACTGTACCGGCATCGGGGTCGACAAACAGCGCCGCGGCGGCCGAGACCCCGGCGGCCGCGCGGCGATAGCAGGCCTCGCGCTGGTCGAACATCGCGGCGGACTGCTCGCTTCGGACTCGGGTGGCTTCGCAGTTGTCCTTGCGGCCCGCGACCCATCGGGCCACGTAGTCCTCGAGGTGGTGGAGGGTCAGCGCGGCATTGCGTTCGGCCCATGGCACGTCGATACCCGAGAGCCCCTCCCGTACAGCACCGTGCACCGAGTCATCCCACCAGCCTTCGAGACCAACCTCAACGCCCGCGCAGGGGCCCGCGACGGCCAGGGCGGATACAGACTCTCCGCGTCCACTGGCGTAGGCCACTGCTGCCGTCCCTGCCACGAGCGCGAGCCCACCGGTCGCGAGCAGCATCGACCGCCTCCTCCGCCTGGGATCATCGCGAAGCGCCGCGAGCAGCTCCTCCATGCTAGGGAAGCGATCGTTGGGCTCCGTCTGGAGGCCTCGCAACACGACGCGGGAGACCCAGCGCGGCACGCCCCCCGACAGGGCCAAGGGCGGAGCCCCTTCGACGAGCGCTTGCTGCAGCTCCGCGAACGTACGGGCCGCGTAAGGCCGGCGTCCGCACAGCGCCTCGTACAGGGATACACAAAACGAGTACTGGTCGCTGCGCGCGTCCGTGGACGAGCCGCCCATTTGCTCTGGCGCCATGTAGGCCGGGGTCCCCACCACCTCTCCGGTTCGCGTGAGACGCCCGTCCGAATCGCCCAGAGCGAGCCCCGCCCCGGAGGACAGCGTCGTGTCGGTATCGGGCCCCGGCGGGGAGGCGAGTCCAAAATCGGCGACCCGCACCTCCCCTTCGCGACTCACGAGCACGTTGTCTGGCTTGAAGTCTCGGTGCACCACCCCGCTCGCGTGCGCCCCCGCGAGCCCCTCGCCGGCCTGCACAAAGATCTCCAGCGTCGCGCGAACGCTCGCCGCGTCGGTGCAGGGGTGCGCCTCCATCCAATCGCGCAGCGTGCCCCCCTCCACGTACTCCATCGCGACGAACACCTGATCGCCGACCCGCCCAACCTCGTAGATCGTGACCACGTTTGGATGGCTGAGCCGCGCGAGCGTTCGCCCCTCTCGAAACATGCGCTCGGCGGCGCTCGCCGAAAGAGACTTCTTGAGGACCTTCGCCGCGACCTTTCGATCGAGGTCGGGATCGTGGGCGAGATACACAAACCCCATCGCGCCGCTTCCCAGCGGCTCGACAACCGAGTAGCGACCGATGCGGATCGGATCCTTAGGAACCGCATCAAAGAGTTCGCGCTCGAGCGCTTCTCTCATCCTCCGGGTTTCGACGCCCGAAGCCTTGTGCGGTGACTCGTCCACGGTGCCCGTATCTTAGGGCACTTCGAAGCAGACGCAGAACACAGACGGTGAGCCGCAGCCGCTCTCGAACAAACCCAGGGCATCAACGCCTGCGGAAGGCACGACGGCGGAGCGCAGGGGGTGGTGGGCTGAGAGGACGCCGTAGTACAGAACGGTGTGTGCCCGCGGCGGAGGGACGAGTGCAGACAGCCGAGCGAGAAAGGTGTCGGGGGTCATCTGGGCGAAGGTGGCCCCGAGGGACGTATGGCTGGTCGATCGATACGTGCGACCGACCCCACCCAGCGGGAGACCGGTTCGACCCCCTGGACGATGATTCCGCCGCCGGCGAGGGCAAACCCACGCCGCTCGAGTAGGGGACGCCTCGACGGCATCCAACGGCAGCGACGTCCTCATGAAGACGCGAGCGCGCGCAGGCCCTGGGCCCATTTCTGCAGATCGCTGGTGGTCGCCTCCAGCTGCTGCGCCGACTCGGCGATGTCCCCCAACGCCGCCTCGAGCAGCTGCTTGGCGCGCCGGATCCGGGTGCGGATGGTGCCGACGGGCACGCCGGTGGCCTGCGCGATCTCGCCGGCGGTCATCTCCTCCCAAAAGTAGAGCTCGAGGATCATCTGCAGCTCCAGCGGCAGGCGACGCAACCCCTCGAGCAGTAGCCGCTCCTCGGCCTTCTTGGCCATCATCGTGCTGGGCCCGGGCTGCAGGTCGAAGGCGCTGACCGTTCCGAAGTCGATGCGGTCGTCGTGCCTCGCCTTGCTGCGGTAGTGATGCCGCAGCACGTTCGCGGCCACGCCGATCAAGAATCCACGAAAGGATCCCTCCCCCGAAAGTTGGTCTCGGCCTTCATCGCGTCGAGGAACGTGCGCTGGATGAGGTCCGCATCGCCGCCGCGGACCTTGTTGCGAAAGAACCGAGCGACGACCTGGAAATGGCGCTTGAACAAGGTGTTGCCCGCGGCCCGGTCCCCGTCGCGCCAGCGGGCGAGAAGCTCAAGATCGTCGTCCATGCCGGGCCCATCATCGCGGGTGCGGTCGGCGAAGGAAAGCGCCCATCACGCAAACTCTCCGCCAGCGCGTTCTCGCCCGAAAAAAAAGTGGCTGGAGGGCAATCGTTCTCGGCGGACGTGGGCACCCCAAGAGTGACGGAGCCGAGAACAACAGCAGGAGTTGTGCGACCGGAACGGCAAGAGGGGGGGTCGAGCACCGCAGGTCGTCCTGCAACGCGGCGGCCTGGCTGACCGGGGTGACCTCGGGCAGGGTTACGATGACAACTCACGTCATGTCTGCGAGCGAGAGGTCAACCGACCGTGCTGGTCCGCGCAGGGTAACGCGACCGCTGCTCCGTACGCACACTCCCCGCGAATCATTCTAGGACCCGTGGCAGCCGAACTGCGGGAAGCCGGGTAACAAACCGGCTCCGGGCGGTACTCTCGACGTGGTGGATGCTGTGACCGAGACCGCGCTGGGGGTGTTGCGGGTCTTCACCCGCCCCACCCAGGCGATCTGGTGGGGATACCTCGCGACCGCGGCCCTCATCGCCGCAGCCGTGCACCTTGCACGGGGAAGCCGAGCCCAACCGGCGAAGTGGCTGAGACTCCTGACCCACCGGTCCGTCCGCTCCGATGCGGCGATGCTGGTGATCAACACCCTGCTGCACTCGTTCTACTTCGCGGTTCCCCTGCACGCGGTATCGACCGGGGTCGCGAATCAAACCTGGGCTGGGCTGCACTCGACGTTCGGACCCCACCCGCCCTGGCTGACCGGGTGGACGCTCCCTCTGGCGACGACGCTGCTCGTGTTCCTCGCGGCGGATCTAGCGTTCTACATCGCACACCGGTTGCTCCACCGCATCCCAATCCTGTGGTCGCTGCACAAGGTCCACCACAGCGCAGAGGTCCTCAACCCACTCACCGTCGTTCGTCGCCATCCTGGAGACATCCTGTTCGACGGGCTTGTCGCCGGGCTCTTCCTGGGCGTCACCTACGGGGTGCTCGGCTTCGCGGCCGGCGAGCTGATCGGCGGCTATGCGATCCTGGGCGTGAACGCGATTCTGTTCACGACGCTGTTGATCGGGTTCAACCTCCAGCACTCCCACGTCTGGCTCACGTTCGGGCCCCTGGACCGGTTGCTGATCAGCCCGGCCGCCCACCAGCTACACCACAGCGACGCGCACGCGCACTTCGACCGTAACTTCGGGAACATGCTGAGCGTGTGGGACCAGCTCTTCGGCACCCACATTCGGCCACGATCGCGCCCCGCGGCGCTTCGATTCGGCCTGGGCTCGGAAACGCACCGCTACCGTTCCGCTGGGCGCCTGCTGCTCGTGCCGCTGATCGAAATTTTCGGAAACGCTTGGGGCCGTGGTGGTACCACCGTCCATGATGAACGCTCGCACGCCCCTGATGCTCCTGGCGCTGGTTCTGGCGACCGCCTGCACGACGACGGACACTGAGGATGTCACCAATGCGGCCGGCTCCCTGCACAAGTTGAAGCCCAACGCCATCGTCGCGCCGGACATGATCGTCGCGCCGGACATGATCGTCGCCCCCGACATGATCGTCGCCCCCGACATGATCGTCGCCCCCGACATGATCGTCGCCCCCG
>CAYGTG010000529.1:0-6088 GCA_964352485.1 uncultured Nannocystaceae bacterium
TCCTGGGCCCGGGACTCCACCGGATCGGCCTCGGCTCGTGCTGCGGCGTCGAGTTGGACTCCGATGCGGTCGGTTGGATCTTTGCGGCGCTTCGCTGGGACGGCGGGGATTCGACCCCCATGCTTGAACCCCGGCGCAACGACGGCTTCGTCCAGGTCGATGGCAAACCGATCAGCAGTCCCACGCGGCTTCGACCTGGCGCCACCCTCACGTTCGGGGAGTGGACGCTGTCGTGCCCGGGCGTCGCTTGAGCGCGCTGCGAACAGGGGGAGGAAAAACCCGGCGCGATCCGGCTGGGCTCAGGGGCTCGCGCGGCGGCTCGCGACGAGCAGCAGCACCAGCCCGAGGGTGGTGCTTGCCAAGATGGCCCACGCCGCTGATACGGCGGGGTTGGGGAGCACGCCGCTGAGATGCAGCGAGAAGTGGAGTCCCAGCGCGAAAGCAGAGGCGATCGCGACGGGGACGACCGGCAGTGAGCCTCGCCAAAGTACGCCGAACACCAAGGGCACGAAGGAGGCGGCGGCGAGTCCGTAGACTCCCTTCTGCGCGAATAGACCGATCAGGGCCGGGGGGTCGATCGCGAGTGCGAACGCGATGAGGCCGATGATGATCACCGCCCATCGCGAGGCGGCGAGCGCCTTTTGCGGCGAGGCTTCGCGCCGGGAACCCCGGAGATACAGGTCGTGCGTCACCATGGCCGAGACCGCCACGAGAATGCCGTCGAGTGTCGACATGCCCGCGGCGAGCAGGGCCACGAACACGGCCGAGGTCAGGCCCTCGGCCAGCATCCCGCTGCCGAACGCGGTGCTCACGTAGGCGGTCACGATGTGGTCCTGGCCGCCTTCGGGGAGCGGGACACCGTCGAGCCGCGCGTAGAAACCGACGAACAGGCACAGGCTGAACAGCGCACCGACGCCGAAGGTGGTGAGCAGGAACGTGCGCAGATCCTTGTCGGAGCGCAGGTACAGGACCTTGGTCAGCACGTGCGGCTGAAGCATCAACGCGAACGTGACGACGAAACCGCTGACGAACACCGCAAACAGGTCGCCGTACAGCACGCTGTCGGGGTTGGCCACGGCGGCATAGCTGGGCTCGATGGCGCGCAAGCGGGAGAGAAACTCTCCGTCGCTGACGTGCTCCCATCCGCTGGCGAAGAGCGCGAGCGCCACGGCCATCATGAGAAATGCCTGGGCCGCGTTGGTGTAGGCGTGGGCGTAGGTGCCGCCCAACAATACGTAGCCGAAGACGACCACCACCACGGTGATGAGGGCGGGCACGTGCGGTAGAGATGTGAGCTGCGTCAGGAGGATCGCGCAGCCGAAGAGAATCAGCACGATGAACGCGATGCTCAGCAGGTTGATGATCGCGAAGAACAGCCCAAGCGCATCGCTTCCGTACCGCTGCCGGACCCAGTCGGGAATCGTCAGGGCACCGATCTGATCGCCGAACCGCCGGAAGCCCTTACTGACCGCGATCAACCCCACGATGACACCGGCCTGGGCCGCGACGCCGTAGTGCAGGAATGCCGCGAGGCCGTCGGTGTAGACGAAGCCCGGGTTGATGACGAAGGTGGCCGTGGAGGCGATCGAAGAGGCCATCGCAACCCCAACGAGCACCGGGTTCATGTCTCGGTTCCCCACCGCGAAGCTCGACAGCGAGGTCGTCTTCTTCATGCCTGCGATGCCCAGCCACGCCAGCAGCCCGAGGTAAGCCACGAGGAGGACGGTGGTGACGAGGGTGCTCATGCTCAGGCTCCGATGGGCGAGGCGACCACGCTGGGCAGCACGCGTTCGACGAACTCCAGCACGGTGGCGTTCCAGGCGTCCGCGGCCTCGAACTGCGCGATGTGGCCCGCTTTCGGCAGCACGGCCAGCTCGGTCTGGGGCATGCGAGGAAGCTCGGCCTGCACCATCTGCGCCGCGGTCCCGCGATGGAGAACCGGGTTGGGGATCAGCTTGTCGTCGTCACCGAACAGAATCAGGGTTGGCGCCCCCAGCCGGCCCAGGTCGGCGTAGACCGGCTCGTTGAGCATGCCGCGAACGCTGTTCTTGATGACGTGGCAGTAGGCTCTGAACTTGCGAGCGGTGCGGATCGCGATGCGGTCCGCGACCAGGAAGCCGGCGTCCTCGGGCATGTTGTGAAAGTTCGCCTCGTGTCGCGCCCGAATCGTCGACTTCGTGGCGTAGCGCGTGAAGCCAGGCGTGACCATCGAGGCGATGAACGCCGATTCAGCGGCACCGAAGGTTTCGATGCCAGCGGGCGAGGACAGCACGAGCCCCGACACCCGCTCGGGCGACTGTAGGGCGAGGTGCATACTCACCTGGGCGCCCATCGAGTGCCCCACGAGCACGGCCGTCGGAATCTCAAGCTTGTCCAGCAGTCCGCGGACCATGTCCGCAAAGAACCGCATCGAGTAGCTGGCGCGCGGCTTGTCGGACTTTCCGTAGCCGGGCAGATCCAGCGCGATCACCCGGTGCCGCTGCGCCAACGCATCGATGTTCTTGACCCACATCGGGATGTATCCGCTGAGCCCATGGATGAGTACCAACGGAACGTCGCCGCTGCCCTGATCGGCGTACGCGAGGCGCAGACCGTGAACGTCGGCCCACGCGACGTCGACCGGGTAGTGCAGGTCCAAGAACGATTGCATGGGCGAGGTCCAGGGCTTTAGGCGGAGCGCTTGGTGGGCGGGAGAACGGTCGGGGCGGTATTCCAGCGCCATGCGGTGCATCCCATCGAGAGCCCACCTCCGGTGGCACAGAACACGACGAGTGCGTCGTCCTCGAGCGGCTTTTGGAGCATCGCGTCGTCGAATGCCGCGGGGATGCAGGCGCTGCCCAGGTACCCCCATTTGTTCATCACCATGTGGGTCCGTTCCATCGGGACGTGCAGTCGGTCCATGACGGTCTCGATGGTTCTCGCGTTGAGCTGCGTGAAGATGAACAGCGATACGTCCTCGACCGTGCTCTCCGACTTGGCGAGCGTCTCGGCGATCAGCGTGGGCCAGCGATCTGCATTGAACGTCGCGGGGAATTTTCGGACGAAGCGAACGGTCGGCGGTCCGGACTCGGCAACGTTGGCCGCAGTCGCCGGACGCGCGGTGCCCCCGGTGTAGATGCCCAGCGCGTCGTGGAATTGGCCGTCAGCTTCCAGTTTTCCGCCGAGATAGCCCGGCTCCTTCGTGGCCCCAACCACGACAGCCCCCGCACCATCGGCGAACAGCGTCGCGGTCTTCTTGTCGTCCCAGTCGAGGTACCGGGTCATCCCGTAGCCACCACACACGAGTACGCGGTTGATGTCGACATCGGTCGCGACGTAGCGGGCCGCGATGTCGAGCGCGGTGACCCACCCGGCGCAGGCTGCGTTCACGTCGAACACTCCGGCATGAGGCGCGCCGAGTTTGTGCTGGACGACCGAGGCGGTCGATGGGCTGATGTAGTCGGGCGTGTCCGTGGCGACGATGATCAGATCGAGCTCGGCGGCGGAAACGCCCGCGCGCTCGAGGGCCTGCTTCGCCGCGTGAACGACCAGGTCTGAGGTCACCTCGTCATCGGCCATGACGTGACGCGACTCGATGCCAACGTTCTTGACGAGCCAGTCGCTGACCGGCTTGTCGAAGCGGGCGTCGAAGTAGGCGTTGTCGACACGACGGGCCGGGATGTACCGCCCACTGCTGAGGATCTGCGCGTTGCGTCCAAACATGACGAGATGTTCATGTTTCATATATGTTGCGCTGCAGCAAGCTGTTTCATCGACAGATGGATACAGATTCCGGTTTAGGGGAGTTGTTGAGGCGCTGGAAGCCTCGATTGCTGCGGCGCAACAGGAGATCTGCCGGGCTGCGTTCACGAGCAATCCGTGGAAATGGTGCACGGCGCGTGGGTGCTCGGGTGCATCTCGGCCGGCCCCATTCGCGCATCTGCGCACACCACGCGGTCGCGGGGGCCTCGACGCGTGCGGCTCAGCGGGTCCGGGATTCGCCGGGGAGAGGCTGGGAGAGCAGCATCTCCATGACTTCGTCGGACAGCGGCGTGACCGAGCCGGCGAACTTCCCTTCCGGCGGGGGCAGAAGTCGCAGGGGATACCGCAGCCGATAGATCTGACGGTCGGCAACTCCAGCCGGTGCGTCCAGGCGCCACGCCGCCTCGGTCAGGCAGGGGGCGAGTTTGGGGTCCGTGCCGTCCAGCGCCCGCTCGGCGACGCGCGCCATCATGACCTCGCCCTTGCCGACTTCGATCTCCAGGACCACCCGACCACGCAGCTGGGGAGAACGAGTCAGCGCCTCGTTGTAGCAAGCCCGTGCGCGCGGCAGTACGCGGGTGGTGAGGTAGTGCCGGAACACCTTCTGGTCGAGAAAACCGCGCTTCTTGTTTCGCCCGAACCGTCCAGCCTGAGCGATGCTCGCTCTCGCCTCGCGGTCCCAACGTGCTGTGTACCAAGGGGGCGTCGAAAAACCCTCGCGCGCGGCTTCGTCGAGCGGGGACTGGGTCGTGGCGACGAAGGCGTCGGCTGGATGGGTGGTCTCGGTCGGCTTGACCTTGCGAGACACGGGCTTGGGCCCAAGGGTTCCGCTGACTCGAATCGACTTGGGTGCGGCGTCGACATAGCGTCCACGCAGCATCACGAAGCTCCCCGCGACGAGTCCATCGGGGACAGGATCATCGAGCGTGACGCCCGTCGGAAGCTCGAGGGCCAGGTTTCCAAGGATTCGTGGCGTGCTCAGCAAGTCGCCAGCGCTTGCGCCTCGAAGCTGGGCGATGCTCTCCAAAGAGATTCGTGCCCCCATCTTCGCGGCGACCTGGGCGGCGGGGTGTGTCGGGTGAAGGCCCGAGCGCTGGAGCATCGGTTCGTCGACGACGAACACGACCTCGGGTCGATCCTTGCGGCCGCCCAGCGACACCTCGAACCCGCGGGCGACCTCATCGGCAGACATGCTGGAGGGGAACATGCCGTCGGTGGTGACGACGATGAGGGTGGGGCCTCGACCTTCGTGGGCGCGGCGCGCAGCCTCGGACATCGCGGCACCCAGGTCGGTGCCCTGACCACGCGGGACCGCGAGGAGAGCCTCCGCGAGGGCTGTACGGTCCTTGGGGGAGCCTGCGAGGGGGAGTGAGCTGCGCTCGGGGAACAGGGGAGTGACGGTTCGGTTGAACGCGATTGCGTCGAAGGATGTGGTGGGTGGCAGGGTGTCGAGGAGACCGTTGGCCATCGCCAAGACATCACGGTCGTGAGCGTCGGCAGTGCTCTTGGAGCGGTCCACCACAAAGAGCACATGCTTGGGCTCGGGTGCCGCGTCCTTCCCAAGTCGCAGGTACACACGGACCGTGCCATCGTCGAAGCCGACGGGGCCGGGCTCGGTCTCCACGTTGACTTCCAACACGTCCGTGGCGCGAAGCTGGGCCGGCCACGAGACCGTGACGGTGTCCGCAGCTCGGCTGGAGATGAACGGGCGACCGTCGTTGGTTTCTTCGTCAACGGAGAACACGTCTCCGCGCTTGAGTCCCTGCACCAGCACCCGGCGCTCAGTCGCCAGCGAGAGCGATCCGACCCCGCGCGCGGGAAGGTCGAGCTCCCAGGTGTCGCCACGCAACCGCGGGTAGACCCGCACCGAGATCTCGACCTGGAGGGTTTCGTCAGGCGCGAGGCCATACGCCACGAGCTCGGCGCCCGGATTGTCCGTGCGACTGTGCGGGGTGAGGCGACGGACGAAGACGCTGCCGGGCGCTCGCCGAGAGCGCTCGCTGGCCACCGTCGTCCCGGAACCGGCCTGCCATGTCCCGTCCTTCATGACCCGCACTCCGTCGATCGAGGACGCGAAGGGGAGGCCGATGGCGTGAACCACATCGCGCGGGGACAGGCTGCTGTTGTGCAGGGCGGTACGCAGCTTGAGCGTGGAGGCGTAGCCGTTGCCGGCCTCGACGATGGCCTCGAACGACAGCTCCTCGACCGCAACGTAGCCCCGCTCACCTTCGCGCTGCTCGGCCCGCAGTTTGTCGGCGTGCGCCTGTGGGGTGGCAAACAGCGCCCACAGGCCCAGCGTCACCGCCGCCCATGCTCCACCCCGACTCCCGAACACGCTCTGTAGCGT
>CAYGTG010000530.1:0-520 GCA_964352485.1 uncultured Nannocystaceae bacterium
GTCTATGCGCTGCTCTCGAGACGCGTCGCTGCGCCGCCGGAGCCCGCGACGAAGCGTGCGGTCGTCGGTGAGGCCGAGGTTCCCGGCGAAGATCCTGAAGCGACGAGCCGTCGCGCGGTGCCGCAGAGGAAGGTGGTCCTTCCAAGCCCACGACCGCAGACGTCACGTCCAGGCGGTCCTCCCCCCGCGCTGCCCATGCCGGACATCAGCCTCGAGGAGGCGCGCGAAGACTACAGCGACCTCCTCACCGAACTCGAGCGAGAGCTTCAACGCAACAAAGACTCCGGCAAGGCGCTCGCGAACGAACATTGGGTCGAGTACTACCGTCGCGGTCACGAGGTCATGACCCCACTGCGTCGCTACCTCAGCATGGGCAGCGAAGAGGGCAAGACCGAGGTCGCCGGCAAAGACGAGGCCCTCCGGGACATCATGGGCAAGCTCCAGACCGATCCCGCCGAACTCGAAGACGACGCCCCCGAACCCTAGCGCCCGTGTCCGCGAAGGGCGGAGGAGCGAAGCG
>CAYGTG010000530.1:620-6074 GCA_964352485.1 uncultured Nannocystaceae bacterium
ACGAGCAAGCCCAACCGGGCGTCCGCAAGGGGGTGAAGCGAAGGGGGCTCTGCCCAACGGGTGTCCGCGAAGGGCGGAGGAGCGAAGCGACGAGCAAGCCCAACCGGGCGTCCGCAAGGGGGTGAAGCGAAGGGGGCTCTGCCCCCGCAGCGAGGGGGACTGCGAAGTCCCCCTTTAAAACCACTGCGAGAAGCCAACCGCGATGCTGGTCGAGAGCGTGGTGTCTCGGTAGCGCCAGCTTGCGGAGGCCGCGTCCGCGTCTGCTCCGGCCGGGGCGAGTGGGCGGGCGAGGTTCCACCGTTGGTCGATGCCGAGCTTGGCGTCGAACGAGATCGTCTCGGTCACGAAAACGTGTGTTCCGAGTCCTGCGCCCAGCATCGGGTACCAGGTGCGAGGCCCAACGGCGCGCACGCCATCGTTGCCCGCACGCAGCGTGTTCGATCGGCCCGCGCCGATACGAGCGTATGCAAACGGACGGACGTTGCGGTCTCGCGCAAAGAAGACCTGTGCGAAGGGGCTGAACCCGCCGCGGATGGTGATCTCCTCGCCTCGGGGCTCGACTGCCCAGTCGAACCGGCCGCCGATCGCGAGCCATTCACTGAGCGCGAAGCTAGCCGAGAGACCGCCGGGGATTCGCCGATAGCCGAAGACTCCGGCCTCTTGGTCGCGCAGCCACAGCTCGCCCTGCGCCTGTGGGGTCAGCACCGTTCCCTGCAGGTAGGCAGCCTCGAGGTCGAAGGCGATGCGTCCTCGGCTGGCGACGTCGCCGGACCCGGGCATTGCAGAGGGCTTCGCCTCGGCGACGGCAGGCCCCAAGAGGAGCGCACATCCGCCGACCCAAGCCCAACCACCGTGCATGCTTCATCATAGCGCCACGGACCGGCGGTAGGGGCGGCAACGGTGCATCTCGCGTTCAATCCGCGTCCCGAACGCGTTATCACTGGGCAACGCATGAGTGAGATCGACGGATCCTTCTCCGGAGAGACGCTGGATCAAGCGTTTCTGCAGATGTTTCGAGCGGCGGAGCCGGAGTCCTGCTCGGAGGCCGGCGACCGGCTCGCCTCGGTCCTGACCCCCGACGAAGCACTCGCGATCTTTGACGCCCAGCTGACAAGCCGCCACATCGACTTCGCGGCCTTGGCCATGCGTGAGCGCGGCAAGGGCTACTACACGATCGGTTCATCCGGGCACGAGGGCAACGCGGTCGTCGCCGAGGCGCTGCGCCCGACCGATCCAGCGCTGCTGCACTACCGCTCGGGCGCCTTCTTCCTGCGCCGCGCTCAGCAGGTCGGGTATTCCGCTGCGGCTCACGATGTCTTGCTTGGTGCCGCGGCGGCGCGGGATGAACCGATCTCAGGCGGTCGGCACAAGGTGTTCGGCAGCCGGTCGATGGCCGTGCCGCCGCAGACCTCGACCATTGGGTCGCACCTGCCCAAAGCGGTGGGCATGGCGTTCCATCTCAAGCGGGCGGCACGGCTGGGACTCAACGAGGACATCCCCGCGCGGTCCGTGGTGATGTGCAGCTTCGGCGATGCGTCGGCGAACCACTCCACGGCGACGGGGGCCTTCAACGCTGCGGGATACATCGCGCACCAGAATATCGATCTTCCACTGCTGTTTGTCTGCGAGGACAACCGCATCGGGATCAGTGTGCGCACGGCACCGGGCTGGATCGCTCGGCGGTTCAGCGCGAAGCCTGACCTCCAGTACTTTCAGGCCGATGGCTGCGACCTGGTCGAGGCGCTTCGCGTTGCCCGGGAGGCTGTGGATTTCGTTCGCACGAGACGCAAGCCGGCGTTCCTCCACCTCGATGTCGTGCGGCTGTTCGGTCACGCGGGCTCCGACGTGGCGCTGGCCTACCGGACCGTTGAGGAACTCCGGGCCGAGCTCGCCCGCGACCCGGTGGCAAGCACTGCGAAACTCTTGCTCGACGCTGGGGTCCTTCATCGAGACGAGCTGCTCGAGCGCTACGAAGCCAAACGCAGCGAGGTGTGGGCATTGGCCGAAGACTCGATGGCGCGTGAGGGCCTGCGGGATGCGCAGGAGGTCATGCGGCCGATCAGCCCGCGCACGCCGCAGAAGGTCTCGCTCGAGGTGGCGCGCGAGGTCGAAGCGCAGACGCGCCGCGATTTTTGGGGCCCTCGGCTTCCGGAGCAAGGCGGGCCGTTGGCGCTCTCGGGTCACATCAACCGTTGTCTGGGCGACGTGCTCGTGAAGTATCCCGAGGTCGCCATGTTCGGCGAAGACGTCGCAAAGAAGGGCGGCGTGTATGGCGTGACGCGTGGCTTGCTCAAGCGGGCGGGAGGCGTTCGCGTCTACGACACCCTCCTGGACGAGCAGACGATCCTTGGACTCGCGATCGGTGCAGCGCAGGTCGGGTGCATTCCGATTCCTGAGATCCAGTACCTCGCGTATCTGCATACGGCCGAAGACCAGCTTCGTGGCGAGGCGGCGTCTCTTCAATTCTTCAGCCAGGCACAATTTAGGAACCCGATGGTCGTCCGCATCGCGGGCTACGCCTATCAGGCCGGCTTCGGCGGGCACTTCCACAACGACAACTCGATCGCGCTGTTCCGCGACATCCCCGGGCTCATCATCGCCTCGCCGAGCAACGGTCCGGACGCCGCCGCGATGATGCGGACGTGCATTGCTTCTGCGCGGGTTGACGGTTCGGTGTCCGTATTCCTCGAGCCGATTGCGCTGTACCACACGCGCGACCTCCACGAAGAGGGGGATGGCCTCTACGCTGCGCCCTACGACCCGAACGGCGATGAGGTCCCGCTCGGCGTGGGCAAGACGTACGGAGACGGCGAGGACCTCACCGTGGTGAGCTTTGCCAACGGAGTCCGTATGTCTCGAAGGGTCATGCAAAGGATGGAGGCCCAAGGGATTCGTGGTCGCGTTCTCGACCTGCGTTGGATCGCCCCGCTTCCCGCCCAAGACCTGCTGCGAGAGGCGATGGCGACGGGACGGGTGCTGGTCGTGGACGAGACCCGCCGCAGCGGCGGTGTGTCCGAGGGAGTGTTCGCCGCGCTCATCGACATGGGGTTCACGGGCGCCATGTCCCGGGTTGCGGCGGAGGACACCTTCATTCCGCTGGGCCCGGCCGCCGACCTCGTGCTCGTCACTGAGGACGACATCGAGGCTGCCGTGCTCGAGTTGATGTCGCGCGCCTGACGGTCTTTGCGAATCACGCGGTGCCCAGGGCTCCCAAGCGGGCTATCCTGCGGGGCGTGGAGCAGTCCGAGCCGCAACCGGGTGCGCCCACAACGGCGGCCCCGGTTCCTTCCGAGCCGCCGACGGCCGACGATGCTGTCCCGAAGGTCGGTCGGATCGCCAGGTACGGCCGCCTGCTGTGGTGGCTTCACTCCTTGTACGCCTTGGGGCTGGGCACCGGCGTCCTGATGTTTGCCCGAAAGGGCTTCGGTCACGCCCGCTGGCTGGCGATCTCCCTGGGAACGTTGTGGATCATTCTCTTGGTGTTCTTCCGATGGTTCGGAGGGCGCGCAGGCGCGCCCGAACAGCGCAACGCCAAGATCAAGTTTTACGTGATGACCTACGTCCTGAAGAATCTCTATCAGGGCATGCTGTTTTTTCTGCTGCCGTTTTACTGGCGTTCCGCGGTCCCCGGCGCGTCCAGCCAGTGGTTCGTCGTGATCCTTGGCCTGTGTGCGCTGCTGTCCACACTCGACGTCGTGTTCGACCAGGTGCTGATGCGGTTCAAGATTGCCGCGTCGCTCTTCTATTTTCTCACCCTATTTTGCTGCCTCAACCTGGTCATACCGGCCATGTTTCCAAACACGCGCAGCCTGGTCACGCTGGTGGCTGCGGCCGTCATTTCGGCGCTCGCGTTTTGGACCATGCACATCCCGTTTCGTTTTCTCGGACGCCCGGCGGTGGTTGCGTTGCTGGTGATCTGGAGCGCGGGATCTTTGGTTGGCGCCTACTACGGCCGAGCGTATGTGCCGCCGGTAGCAATGCACGTCGCCTCAGGGGCGGTCGGCCCAGACCTGCTCGACGATGGCCGCTTGTCGATCGAAGCGACGCGCATGCACCACGCGTTGGTCGAGGGCACCCTCCACGCGGTCACCGACGTGTCCATTCCAGGTGGCAAGGGTGACACGCTGACCCACGTCTGGAGAAAGGACGGCGAGATGGTGCACCGTTTCGAGGATGTCGACGTGGAGCCCGCGGGAACCGTCGGTCAGGTTCGGCTGTCCTCGTCGTTGGGGCCACAATGGTGTCCAGAGGATCGCGTGGGCCAGTGGTGGGTCGATGTGGAGACCACAGACGGTCAACTCGTCGGGCGCGTTGCGTTCGAAGTCACGCAGTGATCGGACACGAGCATCCCGAGCGAAGCGACGACTGAACACGCACCAAGGACGCCGGCGAGCGATTCGCGGCGTCCTTGGTGTGCGTCGCCGAGGTTGCGTGGACTCGACGTTCCGGGGGGCGCTAAATCCCAGCGAGGGGATCGCGGGAGTCGCTGACGTCGACCTTCCGGCCGTCGTCTTTTTTCTTGCCGGTGTTGCGCGGCCGCTTCTTTCCGCCGCCGCCGCCGTTGCCGGTTCGCTTTGCGGCGGGACTTCCTTCGGGAATCTTGGTCCCGGGCGTTCGATCTGCGCTTCCGCCTTTTGCGGCTTGAGGCTCTTGCGTGTCTTCGGGGACCGAGCTCGCGCCGATGACCTTGGCTTCGCCGACCGGTTCGGGCGGGGGCGGCTTGGCCTGTTGGGACATGTACCAGTAGCCTCCACCCCCGGCGGCAAGCAGTGCGACGGCTGCGATGGCGATCAGGCCACCGTTACCTTTGGGCTTGAAGTCGTCATCGCCATACTCGTCCATCGGCGCCATCACCGGTGGTGCCATCGCCGGAGCAGCCATGGCAGGAGCGGCGAAGGGGTCTGCCGCAGCGAAAGCCGGGGCCGCTGCTGGAGGTGCCTGTGCCTGTGGGGCGTCGTCATCGTCCGCAGCGGACTCCAACGCCTCGTACAGCGTCGCAATCTCCTCTTGGATTTGCGGCGGAACAGGTCCACCGGCCGCTTCGTGTTGGGCCTTTTGCGCCTCGAGAGTTTCGAGTCGGGCCAGGGACTGTTCGATCCATGCCTCGTCGGTCATTCGTCTCTAGTTCCGTTCGTTGGGGGCAGTAGCACCCGTCCGAAGAACTATACCGGACAGGCTCGGGTTCGCGCAGCCCCGCGGCGCGCCCTGGCCGAACGGCGCTAGGGTTGGTATTTCGGCATCTATGGGAGAAGAGGCCGCACCGTCTGACGCAAAGCCCGAGGCGGACGCGGTCGCCGCGGACGACGCAGACAAGAAATCCCCGCCCGCCGACAAGAAGCGCGGCGGAAGTCGGTGGTGGTACCTGCTGCTCGTCGTGCTGGTGGTCGAGTTCTACGTGTACGGCCGGCACGGTGACATCGAAGTCTGCGTGGGCAAGCAAGGACAGCATGACTT
>CAYGTG010000531.1:0-6070 GCA_964352485.1 uncultured Nannocystaceae bacterium
TCTTGCGTCTGGGGACCCCGATCTCGATCGATCTGCGAGGTCCCCGCCACTTTCCGCGCCACTTTGGTTGTCCTTGAGTTCCGAGACCTCCCGTCCGGTTCTCCTGCCTTTCAACCGATACTGAGCAACCACATCGTCATCGACCGAGTACGGGCAACCAGTGCGCTCCGAGCCCGTGCTCGAGCTCGAGCTCGAGCCCGACGTACTGCCGTCTGAGGAATCCGAAGTCGCCGGGGCGGTGGTGCTGTCGAGCGTGCCGGAGGACGCTCCCGCGCCGGCGCTCGATCCCGTGGAGGGCGTCGTGCCGTCCGACGAGGTCGTCGAGTTCGACGACGAGCCCGAGCCGGTCTCAGAGAGAGCGAAGGTGCGGATTGTCTCGCGTGCACCCTGGCAGAAACGCCAGGGCAGTCATGACCACGAGCCTGCCCACGGTGCGAGTGTAAGGAAGAGGGTTCGGCCAACACAATGGATTCCTCACTACGTCAGGCGGGCGTCGACCCGGACCGCGGCAGCGTCTTCGTCATCTTCACGCATTCCATGCGTACTCCCGAAGACAACGCGTGCTCACCGTACTCGATCACTCGATATCCCTCGCGCCGGTAGAAGGCCTCGGCATTGAGCGATGCGTCCATCGTCAGTGACGTGCAGCCCGCGTCGGCGGCGACCTGCTCGAGGTGGATGAGCAGCATCTTGCCTACGCCCCCGCGGCCGTGCCGAGGATCCACGTAGACGGCACGGAGCTCCTCATCGCCCGTCACCACCGACGCGAACCCAACGATTGTGCCGCTGACCTCGGCCACGACGAAACTCTCCTCGTCGCCCTCCAGCGCACGACGGATGTTCGTCGACGTCTCATCGTCCGGTGGTTTCGCCCAACTCTCGATGACGCGCGCCGGATATGCCGCAGCCGCCGTGCCGCGGATCGCGTCGTAGTGAACGCGCGCGATCGCTTTCGCATCGCCCGCTACCGCGAGCCGCGTGCGATACGTGGAATCGCGCACCATCTGGATGAGTATGCCGCGGAGGCTATCTGCTCGCTATCGGCAGCGCGGCCATTACCCCGCCGGCGGCGGATTGGGGCCCAGCCGGGCACGATCGATGCACGACTCGATGAGATCGGCGGGCGTACCGGGCTCGGGCAGACCCTGCAGGCGCGTGCGCGCGTCTTCGCACCAGCGCAACGCATCCGCGTGGCGGCCCTGGTAGAGCGCGACCCTTCCCTGCAGGTGCATGATCCGCGCCTGAAAGACCCGATCGAGGTCCGCCGCGTCGATGTGCGCTCGGATTCTGCCCACGAGCGCGTCGGCCTCGCGCAGGGCGTCGTCACTCGGGGACGCGCCCGCTGTCTCGGGCTGGGCAAGGCAGGCCGCGAGGTGAAACCGAGCGCTCGTGACGACCTGGTGGGACACGTCGAATCGATCGCCCCGGATCGCAAGCGCCCGGCGAAGGTGCTCGATGGCCTCGGGCGAGCTCTGGGCGTGGCACAGCGTCCTGCCCAAGGTCGAATGCAGGGAAGCCTCGAATGTCGGATTCATGTCGGCCTCGAGCGCGAGCCCTTCGCGGGCCAAACGTTCGGCGTCAGCCCATCGCAGCTCCGTGTTCGCGAGCGCCGCCAGGTTCGAGGTCAGCGTGATTTCCCTTGCGCTGCCGGCTCCGAGGACCTCCCGGTACCTCACTCGCGCGCGCTCGAGCCATGTCCAGGCCTCGACGGCATCGCCGGCAAGCGCGAGCACGACACCCGCCGCCTCCAGAGCCTCTGCGTAGTAGAGCCGGTTGTGAGCGTCCTCGAGCGCCGACAGAGCAGCCGTCATCCGCTGCGCCGCAAGCTCGTGTTCCTTCCGTTCGGCGTGCCACGCTGCCAGCGCGATGTCGCGTCGCCCGGCGAGCACCCCCGGTTCGAGAGCGTCTTCGAGATGCGCGTCGAGGAAACGCGTGATCCGCTCGACCTCTTCGGGGTCGCGGAGGTGCAGCGCCTCGAGGATGAGTCGTTGCAGCCAAACGTCGGCAACCATCGAGTCCATGCGATGGTCACGTGCGAGCCCTAGGGCGTCTTCGAGCAGCTCTCGCGCCTTCTGCGGGTCCCCGTGTTGCCGTTCCCCGACCCCCCGTAGCATGCGAATGCGTGCCAACACCCGACCCATCCCGTCCTCGTCTGCGCGTCGGTCGAGCTCCAGCAGTACGGCAGCGGCCTCGGCGTCCGGCCGATATCGATACGCAACCCATGAGCGCTGCACCTCTCTGCGCAGCGCAAGCTCCCGCGCCGGATCCTCGGCGACGGCCACCGGCACAGACCTCACGTTGAGGCAAAGCTGAGGCGCGATCAGATCCTCGACCATCGCGACCTCGACGCCAGAGGCCTTGGGCGCCGAGCCTTCCGACAGGCGCTCCACGATCGCCGTTGCAGCCAAGCGCGCATCCGAGAGACAGTCGCGCGCCGCGGCACCGTTCGGTTCGTCGAGAGCACAGGATGCGCGTGCCGACTGCGTCCAAGACTGCTGCCACCCATCCATCCGCGCATCGATGCGAGGCAACCCGGTGTGCAGGTTCAGCTGCGGGACCTCGCATTGCGCAGACGAACGCACCACACCAAAGGTCGTCACCGCGACGACCGCAGCGCCCACAATCGCGACACCCGTGAACCGCTTCCTCGAGCGCGCTCGGACCGCATGCGTCAAGGAGGGCCATCGGTCGGCCGGCCGCGGGGCCAAAGCCCGACGGAGGATCGCGCGAACGCCCTGCGCTCGCGGAAGGGCCGTCAAGGGCGGCGTGCCGTGCTGCTTGTCTTCCGTCAGCTCCAGCACCGACGTGCCTTTGAAAGGACGCTGACCGCTCAACATCTCGAAGAACGTGGTCGCCCACGCGTATTGGTCGGCGGCGGGCGTCGCCTGGGTCTCGTCGCCGGCGAGCTGTTCGGGTGCCATATAGCCCGGCGTCCCGGGGGCGCGAAGTCGCGGAGGCTCCGACCCGTCGCTGGTGCGCTCGGTGTTGGGCTTCCGCGACCGAGCGAGACCGAAGTCGACCAGGCGAGGCCGGCCATCGGAGTCAATCATGAGGTTCTCGGGCTTGATGTCCCCGTGGACGAGCCCGCGATCGTGCAGGCGCCCCAACGCGGACCCCACCGCAAGCATCATCTGAGTAATGTCCGAGGCCTGGCGGTGCGAGCACCATCGGCGTCCGGTCTCCCCCACCACCAGCTCCATGACGATGTAGATGAGGCCGTCCTCTCGTCCACCGACGTCGTAGATCCGCACGACGCAGGGGTCGTCGGCATCAGCGAGGGTCTCGGCTTCTGCCATCAACCGTGCGCGGTAGTGATCGACGTCCACGTCTTCGGGCGGCTGCGTCACCTTGATCGCGACCGAGCGCCGAAGGTCGGGGTCGTACCCTCGATAGACGATCCCCATCGCTCCGCGGCCGAGTTCGTCATCGAGCCGATAGCGGCCCAGCTTCGTGCCGACCCGCAGTGCCTGGCGTCGCTGGCCTGACGTTGCCGTGGACGGACGAGAGACAACCCACCCGCACGCCGAGCACGCGTCAACGTGACGGGAAACCTCGGCCTGGTGCTCTTGGTCGTCGAGACGACCATCGATCCAAGCGGCAAGGGTGTCCGGTTCTGGGCACCCCGCTTTCCCGCTTGACCGCATCGCGTCGCCCGTCATACCAACAAGAATGGTCGACGCGGAACGAGTGTGGGCCGCGTACCGCACCAGCTGCGACGAACGCGAGACCCCATACGGTCTGCCCTACGACGACGTTGCGTCCGCGTGGTCGGCGGCGAAAGAGGCATGGCCAGACCTTCGATTGTCTGCGGAGACATTTGGACGCGCGCTCGCCGAGTCGACCGGACGCACCGAGTCTGCGCCGCCGTTGATCGCAGACCTCGCGCTGGCCGCCCAGTGTCTCCACGGCGATCGACACGCTATCGCGATCTTGGAGCGGCATGTCTCGAGTGCGGCGACTCGGGTTGCTTCGCGGGTCGGTCTGAACGCCGACGATCTCGTCCAACGGGTGTGCGCCGATTTAATTTCTGGGCCTCGGCCCACGTTGCGTGGGTACCGCGGCCGGGGACTCCTGCGCTCGTGGGTCCAAGTGGTCGTCAAGCGAACCGCCCTCAACATGCGGCGTGGCCAGGCCGAGGTCGTCCCGCTCGAGGACGAGTTTTGCGACCCTATCGTTCGAACGACCCCAGAGGTCGCGCTGCTGCGGGTCGAGGACCAGGGGGCTTTCGTCGAGGCCTTCCGGTGCGCCTACCGAGCGCTGACTGCCGACGACCGCGCCCTGCTGCGCGACTACCACGTCGTGGGTCGCACGCAGGTGGAGCTCGGTGAGAGCCTTGGCATTCACCCCTCGAACGTCGGTCGTCGACTGGCCACGGCCCGGGCGCGGCTCCTGTCAGCCTTCGAGAACGAGGGCCAAGGCCCCGCAGGGGGGCGCCTGTTGAGCAGTCGACTCGAGTTCAAGGCAGACGATCTGCTGCGCTCCAAGGAGTGAGCGCCGCCGACGCGGTTGAGGTAGTCCTCCTCACACTTTGTGCGTACGTGTGCTTCATGTGTGGAAAAGTTGCAGATGTACGCAGTCTCGGCGTGCTCGGTGTGTCCCCCCCAGCAGAGGACACTCGAATGCACATCAAGACCTACCTGATTCTCGCTCCCCTTTGTCTCCTGACCGCCTGCGACTCGGACAGCCCTCAGGAGGACGAGAGCCCCGAAGCCGTGGACGCGGGTAAGGCGGACGGTTTTCTCGAAGATCCCCGGCCGAACCCGGTCAGCGTCGAAGCCGACATGGGCCCGTTTCCCGAAGACGAGTCTTGCTCCCGAATTCTTCCTCCGGGATTCCGCACCCTCCACATCGCGACCCGTGACGGCCTCGAGCCGATCTTGTTCGACGCGAACAATGCAGAGGACATCAAGGACAAGCGCATCAAGGGGACCGAGATCGAGATCGCGAATTTCATGTGCGACACCCTCGGCCTCGAGTGTGACTTCTACTACGCATCGTGGGGCAACGGCTGCTGCAGCTACGACGGCGTCAGCCGGCCGCCCACCATGGAAGACAGCCCCATCTTCGGCGGCGTCTACGAAGGTGTTTACGACATGAGCGTGGGCGGATCGAGCGCGAAGCCGGACCGAGTCTACTACCTGCACGCCAGCACACCGACGACGACGGTCGACGACGGCGCCGAAATCGTCGCTCGTCCCGGGACCGTCTTCGACCACCTCGACCGCGTGGGCAACGACCTCGGTGATGACGGCCGCACCGGGCTTGCCGGCGTGCGGGTCGGCTTCATGCCCGGCTCGACCCACGAGGCATACATGCGAACCGCCTATCCCGACGCCGAATTCGTCGAGGTTCGAGACGCGGACAATGCCGTCGAGAACCTGATCGGGATGGTGCTCGATGGAGAGGTCGATGTCTTCTTGGAAGGCGTCTTCGGCCTGCGTGAACGACCCGAGTTCATCGACGGTGAGATCGCGGCCATCGAAGACGAAGAGGGGACTCGCGCCAACATCCACGAGACCGACCCCGAGGGCGAGACGCTCACCTACGGACCCGGCGCGATGTTCACCTACTCGCCCCAACTGCCCGGCCGCGTCACGCAGGCGCTCGACTGCGCCATGCGAAAGATGCACGAGTGGGAAGACGAGGACGGGGTCTCGTTCATCGACCAACTCGGCACCAACCAGGTCCCACCGACGATCGGTGACATGTACGAAGAGTGGTTCGCGCTGATCGACTGGCAGCCCCCCCGGGGCTGAGGGGTCAGCTCGCGTAAATGGATCGCGCGCATCGGAAACATCGACCGTTTCGACCGGAGTTGCGCTCTTGCGCAGTGAACGACCCTCGCCCTCGGCTGCGACGTCCCGGAGTCGACCGAGGCTCCCGAATCGTCGCCTCCCGCTGGCGGCAAACCAGTCGGTTGGAGACAGACGGCCGGCCCCGAAGTCGATCTCGAAGACTCGGACAGCGTCGCGCCCCGCTTCGTGCCCGAGAGCATTGGCACCTACCAGCCCGAGGCTGCGCTCGACGACGGAACCCCGGGTGTGTTCGTCGAACTCGAGCGCCAGGCGCG
>CAYGTG010000532.1:0-6064 GCA_964352485.1 uncultured Nannocystaceae bacterium
CTCCCGGCCCGCCTGGAAGCCCGAGTGGCTTCCTCCGGTTGCTCTCCCAGTATGGTGCTGGAGGATGACGGTGGAAGGAAGACACCGGGATGGCTACCAGGCTACCAACACATCCCTTTCGCACCACGCTCGTCGCGTTTAAGACCGCCGGTGGCAGCGTCCGGGCGAGGATCCGGTCGGCCCAGTCCTGCGCGCCCTCGCCCCACGAAAGCAGAGGGGTTCAGTCCGCGCAGTCCGCCACGAGTGCAACGCAGCCATCGTCCCACGATGCATGACAGCACGAGCCGTCCTCGCCGCACACTAGGCTCTCGATGGCGGGGTCTGTGCAGCCTGGTGTTGCGTGCTCGCGGCAGCATGTGTCGCCCGATGGAACTCCGAACACCACGTCGAACAGTGACACCTCGGGCCCTGTCTGATGGCCGCCGATGAGAAGGTCTCCAAAACCATCGCCGTTCAGATCACCCGTGCCGTGAACCGGACCCCCGAACGCACCGTCGGAGCGAAACTCAAACCCGACGTCACGTTCGCCGAGTTCCGCGATGGGAATCACCCCTTCTCGGAGGCCACCGTAGACGACCTGAAAACGTGATGCGCCGAAAGCACCAGGGACGACCGAGGGCGTGATGACGATGTCGTCGTACCCATCGCCGTTCACATCGCCGGCGATCTCGACAACGGCTCCGTCCTCGTACGGAAACTCGACCAAGAACCCGCGACCCGAAGCAACAATCTCCTCTCCCGTGGTCCAGTCGATTTCGGCCCCGCCGTAGGCGACCAGGACGCCTGAGTAAATCGAAAACACCGCATCGTCGTACCCGTCGCCGTTCACATCGCCTGCAGACGCGATGCCAGCGCGTCTGGGCAACACATTCTCCGAGAAACCAGGACCCGGCTCCAACTCTCGTTTCTCAGGACCCCCGAACGCAACCCCGCCGGCGGAGTTGCCTAAAAAAACATCCGCATGGCCGTCCGCGTTGAAGTCTCCGACCGCGCCACTCCAGGATGTCGTTGGGCCGGCACCGAGGTACGCGGTTTGGGAAGGCTCGGCGAGGTCCACCGGTTCGATGGACGGTCCCGAGCGGCCGAAGATCAGATACAGCCGGCCGCTGGAGAACCCGGCCCCTGAACTTGGGGAAACGATGAGGATGTCGTCCTTCCCATCACCATCGTAATCGCCGACGGGATCGAAGCCGGACACACTGTAGATGTAGTCCTCGACGATTGAGAAGCCCCCAGTCCCCTGCTCGGTGTCCTCAAGCCGAATCGCTTCCGCGCCGCCGGATGCTCCGAAGACCACGTGAATCCAAACTCGCGAATGTGAGAACCCGGGGTCGGGATCCGTCTCTACGACGAGGATGTCATCCATCCCGTCCCCATTCACGTCTCCGGCAGGGCCCACGTGGGTGCAAAAACGGCCACGTCTCGATTCGACCACCACCGCGTCGTCCGGCAACGGATTGGAGAAGACAGTAGGTGGTGAGTCCGTACCCGTCAGCAACACCACGACCCTGCAATATGGCGTGTCCCCATCCAGCGCATCTGTGTACGCGAAACCGAGGTCGGGAACACCGTCGTCGTCGAAATCCCCAACGCCTGCTCCCGAGTAGTTTGGGTAGTTGGAGTGCCAACCGGTCAACGTCCGTCCCCTGTCGGAGAGTTCTGCCCGCTCGAGGGCGTGCGTCTGCGGGCGTACGAACACCGTGACCCCCCCGGCCGCACTGCTTCCGGACGGCGCGAGCGCAGTATAGGAGAACCTATCCACCCCCCAGTAGTCTGCCGCGGGGGAATACTCCACCCGACCGTCTTCCGAGATGCGAGCCTGCCCGCCTCGCTCGGTCACCGCCTCCTCGACCTGGACCCGAAGCTCTCCGCTCGCAATGCCGCCGTCATTGGCCAGTAAGCTGTCGCCTTCTGCGGCCGACAGGGTACGGTCCGCGGCCGCGAAGAGCACGTCGTTCACGACGAGCGGAGGATCATCTTCAGTCGCCGAGTCCGGACCTTCCCCAGCGGCGCCCTCCTCGCTCGCTGCACACGCGAGTATGAGCGCGGACAGCATCGGTCCTAGTACGACCGCTCGACCCCCCACCGTCAGGAATCGTATCAAACGCAGCGCGGCGTCGGCGGTTGAGCGAAATGAAGTGGGAAATCAGAGGGAGGCTCGGGTAGCGGAGGGGGCTGGGCTCCCGCGGAGAGTCCGGATTGTCTCTGGGAGGATGCGGGTGGTCTGGCGCTGAGTGTGGAGCGAGGGAGGCGCGTATTTGGGGCGCCCGAGTGACGAGGGAGCGTGTCGAAGGCGGCCCGCGGACGTACGAGGCCAACGCGCGGTCTCGGCCGACGAGAGCCGGCTCTTTCAGCCGGGCACGCTCCGGTCCGCGCTGATCAGCCCCGATGAAGGGTCGGTGCCCGCCGAGGGAGACGGACCGGGAGCCGGCTCTCTCGGTGGGGTCCATCAAGTGAGCCAGTGGGAACCCCAATATGGGACTTAGTCAGAGTCCCCGCTTCGTGCGCTTGGTGGAAGGACTTGACCGTGCAGCCTCCGGCCCCGCGGAGGGGCCACATCGAAGATTGGGTGGACACCGTGCCGTAGGACCGCCTTGCGTTCGGCCCGCGAGCCCAACACCGCGTCCAAAGTCGCGCGAGCGCTTCGGAGCCGACCGCGCACTTGCATGAGCCTTCCTAGGGGCTAGAGCGCCGAAGCCCCGGCTGGTCGCCGTTTTGTCCAAGTCGCATCCCCGTGGAGCAGATCTCATGAAAGCATCCGACCTCTTCGTCGCGGCCCTCGAACAAGAGGGGGTGGAACTCGTGTTCGGAATCCCGGGCGAGGAAAACCTCGACATTCTCGACTCGCTCTCTCGCTCTTCAATCCGCCTGGTTCTGACCCGGCATGAGCAGGCGGCAGGGTTCATGGCAGCCACCTACGGCCGGCTCACGGGCAAGGCAGGGGTTTGCCTGGCCACGCTCGGGCCCGGCGCGTGCAACCTGGTGACCGCTGCCGCCTATGCCCAGCTTGGCGGCATGCCGATGGTCATGTTGACCGGCCAAAAGCCCATTAAGTCGAGCAAGCAGGGCCAGTTTCAGATTCTCGACGTTGTCGACATGATGACCCCGCTCACCAAGTACACCCGGCAGGTCGCCAGCGGTGACAACATTCCGACCGACGTGCGGGAGGCCTTTCGGCGAGCGCAGGAAGAGAAGCCCGGAGCGGTGCACCTCGAGCTCCCCGAGGACATCGCGCGTGAATCGACATCCGCATCGCTGATCCCCGCCAGCTACGTTCGCCGCCCCACCGCCGAGGTCAAAGCGATCAAAGCCGCCGTGGACAAGCTGACGGCTGCGAAGTGCCCGATTCTCGTCCTGGGCGCGGGGGCCAACCGAAAGACCACCTGCAAAGCGCTCCGCAGCTTCGTCGACCGTTTTCAGATCCCCTTCGCGACCACGCAGATGGGCAAAGGCGTGATCGGGGAGGAGCATCCCCTGTTTCTCGGCAACGCCGCTTTGTCGTCCGACGACTTCGTCCACCGTGCGATCGAAGGCGCTGACCTCATCGTCAACGTTGGCCACGACATCGTGGAGAAGCCGCCGTTCTTCATGGACCCCGGCGGCGTCGAGGTGCTCCACGTGAACTTCTCGAGTGCCGAAGTCGACGCGGTCTACTTTCCGCAAGTCGAGGTCGTCGGGGACATCGGAAATGCGATCTGGCAGATCGGCGAGTCGCTCGAGCCTCAAGAGCACTGGGATTTTTCGCGGCTCGTCCCGTATCGCGACGCCGCTCGGGACCACGTCCGCAAGCGGTCCGATGATCCTCGGTTTCCCATGCTGCCTCAGCGCCTCGTAGCCGACGTTCGGCGAACCATGACCCCGAAGGACATCGTCACGCTCGACAACGGCATCTACAAGATTTGGTTCGCCAGGAACTACCCCGCCGCCTCTCCAAACACGGTGCTGCTCGACAACGCCCTGGCTACGATGGGTGCCGGACTTCCCTCGGCGATCGCCGCCAAGCTCGTGCATCCGGACCGGGCCGTGGTCGCCGTGTGTGGCGACGGGGGCTTCATGATGAACTCCCAAGAACTCGAAACCGCGGTTCGCCTCGGCGTCCACGTTGTGCTGGTCGTTCTGCGGGACAACGCCTATGGGATGATCAAGTGGAAACAGGCCCACATGGGCCTCAACGACTACGGCCTGGACTACGGCAACCCTGACTTCGTCCGCTACGCCGAGAGCTACGGCGCTATTGGCCATAGACCAGAGTCCGCGGAGGCGTTTGTCCCCATGCTCGAGACCGCCTTGGCCGAGCCAGGTGTGCACCTCATCGAGGTCGCCGTCGACTACTCACACAACGACCGTATCCTCAACGAAGAGATCAAGGAGCAGAGCGCGGCGCTCTGAGGACCGCGTCGCCCCCCCATCCCACCGATGAGCCCCACGATGAAGTTGCCCGATTCTTTCCCGTACTACCTCGCCAACGAAGCCCGCTCTCCCAACTCCGACCTCGATGTGCTCGACAAGTACACCGGGAAGCTCGCGACCACGGTCGCGATGGCGGACAGCGACACCATTGATGAAGCGATCGGCGCAGCAGCCTCCGCCGCCGCGCCGATGCGGGAGATGGCGCCGTACGAGCGGCAGGAGATCCTGAATCACTGCGTGCGCCGCTTTGAAGAGCGCGCCGAGGAGCTCGCCATGATGCTCTGCATCGAGGCGGGCAAGCCCATCAAGGATTCTCGCGGCGAGGTCAGCCGCCTCATCGACACCTTTCGTATCGCAAGCGAGGAGTCCGTGAGGATCAGCGGCGAAGTCATGAATCTGGAGATCTCGTCGCGAGCACGTGGCTACTCCGGGATGTTCAAGCGCGTTCCGATCGGCCCGTGCTCGTTCATCTCCCCGTTCAACTTTCCCCTCAACCTCGCAGCCCACAAGATTGCGCCAGCCCTCGCGGTCGGATGTCCTTTCGTCCTCAAACCCGCCAGCCGGACCCCGCTGGGCGCGTTGGTGATCGGGGAGATCATGGCCGAGACGGATCTACCCAAGGGTGCCTTCTCTATTCTCCCCTGCCATCGCGATGGCGCAGAGCTGTTCACGACCGATGACCGCCTCAAGCTCCTGAGCTTTACCGGCTCCCCGGGGGTGGGCTGGGACCTGAAGGCCCAAGCGGGAAAGAAGAAGGTCGTTCTCGAACTCGGTGGCAACGCCGCCTGCGTCGTAGACCACGACACCGATCTCGACGACGCCATCGAGCGCATCGTGGTGGGTGCTTTTTATCAGTCCGGACAGAGCTGCATCGGCGTCCAGCGCATCATCATCCACGAGGATATCTACCAGGACTTCAAGAATCGGCTCCTTTCAGCTACCAAGCAGCTCGTCGCAGGCGACCCCAAGGTCGAAGAGACCTTCGTGGGTCCGATGATCTCTGAGAAGGAGGCCAGGCGACTGGAGGCCTGGATCACTTCGGCCAAAGAGGCCGGCGGAGTAGTGCTGTGCGGAGGAAACCGCGAAGGCGCGACGCTGGAGGCAACGCTCATGGAGGGGGTGCCCGCCGACGAGAAGATCTGCAGCGAAGAAGCGTTCGGTCCCGTCGCGGTCTTGAGTTCGTTTTCCAGCTTTGACGATGCACTCGCCGAGGTGAACAACAGCGTCTTTGGGCTTCAGGCAGGCGTGTTCACGCGAGACATCTACAAGATGCAGCAGGCCTGGGACGAGCTCGACGTGGGTGGTGTCGTCATCGGCGATGTGCCCTCTTGGCGCGTCGACAACATGCCGTACGGAGGCGTCAAGGACAGCGGCCTCGGTCGCGAAGGAATCCGCTTCGCAATGGAGGACATGTCCGAGATTCGAAACCTGATCATCCGAAACCCACAGCGCGCCAAGAACGGTACGTGACTCCGACGCGGCGCGTGATCCGAGCTCCCCAGAACCACACCAGATTCGACCCGCCGCATCCGTTGTGGCTACCTGTGCTCGACCATTCGGAGGAAGACTCCGGGACGACGGCCGAGACCGCAAGCGCCTCGCGGTTAAGCGAAATGAAGTGGGAAATCAGAGGGAGCCTCAGGTAGTGGAGGAT
>CAYGTG010000533.1:0-6050 GCA_964352485.1 uncultured Nannocystaceae bacterium
TCGACCCCAGACTCGACCTCGAAGATGAGATCCAGCGGCTTCGAAAGGAGCGCAACGCGGTGATCCTCGCGCACTACTATCAAGAGTCCGAGATTCAGCACCTCGCGGACTTCATCGGCGATTCGCTGCAGCTCGCTCGCGCTGCCCGGGACACCTCTGCCGACGTCATCGTCTTTTGCGGCGTGCACTTCATGGCCGAGACCGCAAAGATCCTCAATCCGGACCGCACCGTGCTGCTCCCGGACCTCGAGGCAGGCTGCTCGCTCGCCAGCGGCTGCCCCGGCGATCGCTTTCGAGCCTGGCGCGCGAGGCATCCGGACGCCGTCGCCATCAGCTACATCAACTGCTCGGCTGAGGTGAAAGCCGCCAGCGATCTGATCTGCACCTCTTCCAACGCGGTAAAGATGGTGGAGTCGGTTCCCGCCGACCAGGAGATCCTCTTCGCGCCCGACAAGAACCTCGGCCGCTGGCTCATCAAGGAGACCGGACGAGACATGACGTTGTGGCAGGGAACCTGCATCGTCCACGAGACCTTCAGCCACCGAAAGCTGATCGGGCTCAAGGCGCGCCATCCCAACGCCAAGATCATCGCGCACCCCGAGTGCGAAGATCACATCCTGGGCATGGCCGACTTTGTGGGCAGCACCAGCCGGCTGCTCGAGTACGCGACCACGTCCGAGTACACCGAGTTCATCGTCGCCACCGAGCCCGGCATCATCACCCAGATGGAGCTCAAGGCGCCCGACCGCACATACATCCCGGCTCCGCCCGAGGCCAACTGTGCATGCAACGAGTGCCCCTACATGCGGCTCAACACCCTCGAAAAGCTCTACCTGTGCCTTCGGGACATGACGCCCGAGCTCACCATGCCCGAAGAGCTCCGGCTGGCCGCCAAGAAGCCGATCGACCGCATGCTCGAGCTGTCGGCCGCGGTGAAGTAGCCGGCGAGGACCTGTCGCCGCGACCTCCGACCTGGAGGTCAGCGCTGCTTTCGTGCGCAGGTCTGACAAATCCCACAGCGCCGCTGCGGCAACTCGAGTGAGGTCGCTGTGCCTCAAAGGCCGACCAGCCGCCACACCCGGCGGGTCGGCTCATGCCGCGCATCCAAGCCCCCGACCAGAACCAAGCTGCCCTCCACGTTGACCAGCCCGCGGTGGTCCATCGACGGCTCGGGCAGGGGAGGAAGCTCGGTCCATGCGTGCGCCGCGACATTCCACGCGAACGCCGAGGTCGTCGGCACTGCAGGCGTCCCGTCGTAGCCGATCCCGTCGTAGTTGTAAGGGTTGTCGGTCCCGCCCGCGAAGACGATCGAGCCGTTGCTCGCTCCGCAGGCCATGCGGTAGCGGGCGTGGCCCGGGTGGGACGGCAGCGGCTTCCAGTCGATTTGGCCTACGTCATCGCGGAACCGCCCGAGGTAGCACCCCTCGTTTGCGACGAACGAACGCTTGGCCTCGGCGGTCGCAGCCACGACACGAACGCCGTCGCAGTAGACCAGCGTGTCGTCCCACATCGCGCCGGCGTGGCCGAACACCGCGGCACCTGGAATCGGCGTGCCGGTGCTCCACGTGCCGTCCCGTAGATCCATCAGCTGCACGGCGCGGACGTTGTCATCGTTGGACCAGCCGCTGACCAGTACAACCCAGCGCTCGCGCCACACCGATGCCACCGCATCGTCGACCGGAATCGGCATGACTGCACCCGCCGACCACACCCCGGTTGAAGAAGACCACACGTCGATGCCAGGCACGGAGACTTCGGTGTGATCTTCGGCGACGGTGTACCCACCGATGAGCAACACCCGTTCGTCGACGCCCAGGGCTACCGAGGCAAGTCGACCCGGACCTGGAACCGAGCCAAGGGGCGTCCAGCCTGAGCCGTCGAGCTTCCACGCGTCCGACACGACGTTGGACCATTGCTTGCCGGGCGCGAGTCCCAAGGCGGACACCACCGCGGTCCCGCTCGAGGTCCGCACCGCCGCCACCGCGTTGTTCGAGCGCGCCACGGGCATCTGCGGCAGAGACTCCCAGTGCGGAGCCAGCGGGGTCGCGCGGGGCCGGGGCCCATGACTGCAGCTGGCAAGGAGCCAGAGCAGCGAGACAACGAGGATCGAATGACGCATGCGAAGTCTGCCCGGAAGCGCTCGACTCCATACGCGACGTGTTCCGCCCGCACAACCGCCCAGTCGGTGAGCCGCCCGCATCGACGAATCACTTCGACAAGCCCGGTTTCGCGTCGTAGTCCATTCATGTGGGCTCTCTGGTCGACTACGACACTCACTACCGCAAGGGGAGAGATCAGTGCGGAGCACCTTTTCCCTCAATCGAAGCGGCTCTTCGCGCGGTCCCGGCACCCGCCCGAGTCCTCGACCTCGGCTGCGGGCAGGGACGCGATGCGTTGCTCGCCGCGCATCTCGGACACGAGGTCGTCGGCGTCGACCTGTCGGAGATCGGAATCTCTCAGATGCTCGAAGATGCCAAGGGACTGAAGGTCACGGGCGTCGTCTCCGACGTACTCGCGTATCGATCGCGCAAGAAGTTCGACGTCGTGGTGCTCGACCGGGTTCTGCACCTTCTGCTCGATGATGACGAACGCCGCCGGGGCCTCGAACGCGCTGCTGCCTTGACGAGAAAGAACGGCACGTTGCTCATCGCAGATACCCCCAAGCACGCGGCTCAGATCCAGCGCTTCTTTGACGACCGACCCACGCGGTGGCGAGTCACCAAGCGCACAAAGAACTTCTTGTTCGCGACGAAACTGTGAGCTACCGCAACGCGGTCGGGTCAGTCCGACTGGGTGTCGTGCAGCCCGACGGCGGGGTCTCGATCCAATGCCTCGAGACCCACGGCTTGGCGCACCAAGCTGCGAGACACCGGAAGCGGGAGCTGCGTGTTTTCAGCAAACGAGTGGGTGTGTCGGCTCAAGCTGGCCGGGTCCAGCTCGTAGTCGAGTCGGATCTCGGACGCGTTCGCCTCGAGCTGCATCAGCTCTGAGCGAAGCTCGGTGAACCGTGTTGCCATCTCGACCTGGATTGTACGCAAGACCACGCCCGATGCAATCGATATCGGCCTCAAAACAGCGTTCGATGCGCCCCTGCTGCTCGATCACGCACTTTTGGCGGGCCTCGTGACAGGCCGCGACTTGACATCGAACGGTCACGACGCGAGGGTCCGCGCAACGTCGCCCGGGTTGGTGACGTTCCCTGCGAGCGAGGATTTTGGCGTGGACACACACACCACGACGACGACGCTCCGAGAAGACGGCATGGGGATTTGCGCATTTACCGAGGATCCCGCTGCGGCCTACAGCCAGGTCCGCGCGGACTCGAAGCGGCTGTGTGAAACGCTCGAGGTCGAGGACTACTGCCTGCAGTCCATGCCCGATGCGAGTCCGCTGAAGTGGCACCTCGCCCACACGACCTGGTTCTTCGAGACCTTTGTCGTCCAGAGCGCGCTCCTCGACATCAAGCCCTTTCATCCGCAGTTCGGATACCTCTTCAACTCCTACTACGAGACCGTCGGGCGCATGCACCCGCGCTCGGAACGGGGGCTGTTGTCACGACCGACCGTCCGCGAGGTCGACCAATACCGCACCCATGTGGACGAGCACGTCCACGATTGGCTTGCAGCCGGCGACGCCACCGAGGCGCAGCTCGCCGTCGTCGAACTCGGACTGCACCACGAGCAGCAGCATCAGGAGCTGATGCTCACCGACCTCAAGCACGCCTTCTCCAAGAATGCGCTGCGTCCGGTCTACCGAGAGCGCGACCTGGCGCCGGTCAAGCAGGGCCGCGCCATGGGCTGGCTCTCCCACGAGGGTGGCATCACGCGGATCGGCCACGACGGCAACGCGTTCCACTACGACAACGAGGGGCCCGCGCACGAAGTCCTCCTGCGACCCTTCGAAATCGCGGACCGCAAAGTGACCTGCGGCGAGTATCTCGAGTTCATGCGGGACGGCGGCTACGAACGAGCCGACCTTTGGCTCTCCGCCGGCTGGGCGACGGTGCGGTCCGAGGGATGGCGAGCGCCGCTGTACTGGGAGGAACGCGACGGCAACTGGTTCATCTTTACGCTCCACGGCATGCAGCGGGTCGATCCGAACGAACCCGTCTGCCAC
Source organism: uncultured Nannocystaceae bacterium (assembly GCA_964352485.1). Lineage (GTDB taxonomy): Bacteria > Myxococcota_A > Polyangia > Nannocystales > Nannocystaceae > CAJXVA01. The sequence continues at coordinate 4,117 of CAYGTG010000533.1, forward strand.
GTCAGCCTGTTCGAGGCCGACGCCTACGCGCGCTGGACGGGCTACCGCCTGCCGACAGAGTTCGAGTGGGAAAGCTCGCTGGGAGCGATTCCAATCCAGCGGCGCGACACGAGCTTTCACCCCACGCCCGCCGGTTCTGGACCGCAAGCATTCGGCGACACCTGGGTGGGGACCGGCAGCGCCTACCTGCCCTACCCCGGCTACCGGGCTCCACCGGGCGCGCTGGGCGAGTACAACGGCAAGTTCATGTGCAGCCAGATCGTCCTGCGGGGCGGTTCGTGTGCCACGCCGCGAGGGCACGGGCGACCGAGCTACCGCAATTTCTTCCATCCGCACGACCGCTGGCAGTTCACAGGCATCCAGCTCGCGAGAGACCCATGACCGACTCCGCCCCCTCCCTGGAACTCACCGACCTCGAGCCCTCCGCCGCCGACATGACCACGGTCGTCGTCGAGGGCCTGTCCAAGAAGCAGAAGACGTTGCCGTCCGCGTTCTTGTACGACGAGCCCGGATCGGCGCTGTTCGACGAGATCTGCAGTCTGCCGGAGTACTACCCAACGCGCACCGAGCTTGCGATCATGGAGACTTCCCTGCCGGAGATGGCCAAGGCCATCGGCCCCGAGGCGCTCGTGGTCGAGTACGGCAGCGGCACTGGTCTCAAGACCCGGCGCTTGCTCGCGGCGCTCGAAAACCCTGTGGCGTACGTTCCCGTCGAGATCTCTCGCGAGTTCTTGATGACCTCTGCCAAAGCGCTCCAGGCGGAGTTCAGCGGTCTCGAAGTGCTGCCGGTCTGTGCCGACTTCACCGAGCCGTTCGAGGTTCCCCAATCGCGCAAGCCAGCCCGTCGTCGCGCCCTGTACTTTCCAGGCTCCACGATCGGAAACTTCCGCCCCGAGTTCGCGACAAAGCTCCTCCGTCAGATGTGTGAAGAGGTCGGTCGCGGCGGCTGTGCGCTGATCGGCGTCGACCTGGTCAAGGACACCAACACCCTCGAAGCCGCCTACAACGACTCGGCGGGCGTCACGGCCAAGTTCAATCTCAACCTGCTGCGGCGCGCCAACGCAGAGCTCGGCGCCGACTTTGATGTGGAGGCCTTCCGGCACCGCGCCGTCTGGGTCGAGCAGCGCGGCGCCATCGAGATGCGGCTGTACGCACGCCGCCCCACCGCCGCGAACCTGGGCGACAAGCGCTTCACGTTCCGCGAGGGAGAGTGGATCCACACCGAGGACTCCCACAAGTACACGCTCGACGGATTCGCCAACCTCGCCCAAGCCGCCGGCTTCGACGTCGATCGCGTCTGGACCGACAAAGACAAGCTGTTCAGCGTGCAGTACCTGCTCGCGCGGTAGCACCGAGCCTGCGACGCGCTCCGGTCAAGAGGCGCCGATGCGCTTTCCGTGCCGCTTGTTGAAGGGTCCGCGGGGTCAGGCCGGCTGACAGCGAGGGCACCAGTACGTGCTGCGATCGAGCGAGCCCTCTGTGGTGCGCTCGATCTCCGTCTTGCAGCGGAAGCACGGCGCGGCACGTCGGCGATAGACCCAGTAGCGCGCAACGCCAGCGGGATGACGACGGGCCTTGTGGGTGGCGGTGGTGGTTCGCGGCCCGGGGATCAGGTTGGCGTGCATCAGCTCGGAGGCGCACTCGTAGATCGCCTCCCACTGCGGTGCGTCCAGCTGATTCGCCGGCGTCAGCGGGTGAATGCCGCAAAGAAAGAGGACCTCGGACTTGTAGACGTTTCCTATCCCCGCCACGACCCTCTGGTCAGTGATCACCTCGGCAACCGTTCCGTCGACGTGGGCCAAAGACCGACGAACCGCGCGCGACATCTCGAAGTGTGGCGAGAGGATGTCCGGTCCCAGCCGCTCCAGCGCTCCGCGGACGGAGGGATCGTCGATGCCGCGGAGCCGGGCGAATGCGGCACGAAAGCAAACGAA
>CAYGTG010000534.1:0-6046 GCA_964352485.1 uncultured Nannocystaceae bacterium
GAGGTTATGAGATGTGCTCTAGTCTGAAAGGGGAACCTCTTGGTTCCCCTCGCTTCGGCAGCCAAGCTGCCTCCGCTCACCCTTCCAAGGTCGGGCTGTGCCCTCGCTCGAGAACCCCGCTCGGGGCTCACTGTTCTCGTCGCGGAGCCCCGGGACGGACTGGAGCTGTGCGGCCCGAGGCCGATACCCAAGCCCCATCCGCTCTCGGGCAGATGAGGCCCGTGGCCCGCCTAGAAGTCCGCGTCCGCGAACTCGGTGATCGACCGGTGGTCGGCGCCCAAGAGCGCGAAGTGGCCCTCGATCTCCGGAAGCACCCGGTCGAAGAAGTGACGCGTCACGCCGAGCTTGGAGCGCTCGTTCTGCGTCTTCGCCGTGACCGCATGGTTCGCCTGCGTGAGCAGCGAGAACCCACAGACCACCAGCCCAAACGCGGTGAGGTAGGTCGAGGCCGAGGCCCCCATGACCTCGGGGTCCTCCCCTGCCCGCTTCCCAAGAGTCATCGTCGCGGCATCGAGGGTACCCAGCGTCTCACCGAGCTTCGCAGCAAACGCCGCCGTCGCTTCGTTGGCCTTCCCGGCCTCGATCACCTCGCGCACCTTCTTACCGAACACCTGGTACAGGCGGCCGTTGCTCAGTCCAAGCTTGCGACCGACGAGGTCGAGCGCCTGGATGTGGTTGGTGCCCTCGTAGATCATCGCGATGCGAAGGTCTCGGAGGTACTGCTCGATCTCACCATCGACCGTGTAGCCCATGCCCCCGCAGACCTGCATGCAATCGGACACGTTCTTGAAGCCGCGCTCGGTGCCGTAGGCCTTCATGATGGGGATCATGAGCGCGACGAGGTCATCGGCCTCCTGACGCGTGGCCTCGTCGGGATGGGCCGCCGAGAGGTCGATGTTGGCGGAGATAAACACCGACAGGCCTCGCAGCGCTTCGGTGGTCGACTTCACGTCGAGCAGCATCCGACGCACGTCCGGGTGCACAAGGATGGTGTCGGCGGCTTGACCAGCCTCGCGCTTGCTCATCGCCATCGCGCGACTCTGGCGACGCTCCTTGGCGAAGTCGAGTGCGGCCTGGTACGCGATCTCCCCCAGCGAGATGCCCTCGACGCCCGTGAAGAGGCGGGCCGCGTTCATCATGATGAACATCGTGCGCATCCCCTTGTGGGGCTCGCCGACCAGCCAGCCCTCGGCCTCCTCGAGCGCCATCACGCACGTGGGCGATCCGTGAATGCCCATCTTGTGCTCGAGACCAGCGCAGCTGATGCCGTTGCGGCTGCCGTCGGGCAGGACCTTCGGCACGATGAATGTGCTGATGCCCTTGATGCCCGCCGGTGCCCCGGGAAGGCGTGCGAGGACCAGGTGGATGATGTTCTCCGAGAGGCCGTGCTCTCCCCACGTGATCCAGATCTTCGAACCCGAGAGCTTGAAATGATCACCGTGCACTTCGGCCTTCGTGCCCAACAGGCCGAGGTCCGTCCCGCTGTGTGCCTCGGTCAGACACATCGTCCCGGTCCACTCGCCGGTGGCCAGCTTGGGGAGGTACATCTCTTTCTGCTCGTCCGAGCCAAACGCCTCCAGCGCCTCGATGAGTCCGTTCGTCAGACCAGGACACATCGAAAGGGACTTGTTCCCCGACATGAGGATTTCCTTGGCCAACGTCCCCAGCGACATCGGCGCGCCGCCTCCACCGTGCTCGACGTCCGCGGTCAGCCCGTAGAACCCGTTCTCGGCCAAGGCCTGGTGCCCCGCTTCATACCCGCTGGCGATGGTGACCTCGCCCGTCTTCGGATCCCACTGCGTCCCTTCAGTGTCGCCGCTGCGGTTCGAGGGCAGGAGGATCTCCGATGCCAGGGTGCCGGTCTGCTCGAGGAACATCCGTGCGGTCTCGAAATCGAAGGCCTCGAAGCGGTCGAGCTTCGCCACAGCTTCGTAGTTGAAGGCGGCGAGCTGAAACATCATGTCGTCGATGGGCGCGGTGTAGTGCTGCATGACTGTGTGTGGCGCCGTCGGATCGAGTGCCGTGGGCGCGCCGGTAGTGTGATCGACGCGCGGCGTTCGGCCAAGCGAGGAAAGCCAGGATTTCCGGCGGGGGCCCAGCGGCGAGCGGCCGATCGGGCGAACGACACCCCTACGCGGACCGTCGTCGCCCTTGGGGTCAAGCCCTGCAACACCACCGCCGCGGGCTGCAGCTCCGCCGGCCCCCCTCTCGCCTCCAGCGCGCCGGCACGCGGATCGATCGCCTCAGCGCAGCTGCAAGTCCACGACCATCGGCCGGTGGTCGGACGCGAGCTCGCTTTGCCCGCAGTCCAGCGGGGTGCCCGCCTTCTCGACCCCTTCGTTCGGCTCATCGCGGCACGCGTCATAGACCTCGGCAGCCAGAATCTCGGCCGCCCCAGCATAGATGTAGTCGAGTCGGCGGCCGTCGGGGATGAAGGTTTCTTCGTAGCTCGTCTCGACCCGGGTGAGGCCCGCGTCCAGCAGCGGCTTCGAGGGCTCATAGGTCAGCGGCAGCGTGATGTCGCTGCCGAGTTCGTAGAAGCTGGGCAGACCCTGCGGCAGGACATCGAACACCACCGGCGACGGATCTTCGCGTTCGTTGAAGTCGCCAAGAATGACGACTGCGTTGTTCGGAAACTCCGCGTACTCGTTGAGGGCGGTCTGTCCCAGGCGAACGTGCTCCACCATGCGGCGAAACCTATCGACCTCGCCACCGCCGGCCTTGAGGTGGGCCGTCACCACGCTGAGATAGCGGTCGCTTCCCGGGACCTGCAGACGAAGACGCACGAAGGGCCGGGTCAAGTCGCGGGCATCGTCGTCCGGCGAGATCCAGTTCGACCACAGGTACGCGGCGTCTGCGACCCCCGTCCGGCTCATGCACGCGTTTGCGATACCGATGCCGTCGGGGCCAGAGAACGGTGCAAGCAGCCCATCGATGTAGCCAGCCGATTCCGCCAGCTCTTGAAGCCAAGACTCCTCGCCCTCGCCAACCTCCTGCAGACACAGCACGTCCGCGTCGATGCGCAGCACGATGTCGAGCAGCGCCTCGAACTGTGGCGATCCGGGTGCGTCAACGCGCAGGATGTTCCAGGTCGCGACGCGCACGATCCCGTCGCCCTCGGTCTCGCCTTCGGTTTGAGGCTCTGGTTCCGGCGCCCCGCTGGACCCGCAAAAAAAACAGCTCGAGGTCTCGTCGGTGCTCTGCGACCCGGTGCTCGACCCGCTGTCTCCCGCGGGGGCCGACGTGCCCGTCTCCCCGGCATCCTCGTCGACAATTCCAGGATCCCCCAAGCAGCCGGCGAGTCCAAGCACCACGAAGCAAATGCCGAGCCGTCGCATTGTGATGGACGCTACCAGAACCCAGGGGTCGACGCGCCGGGGCGGACCGCGCCGCCAAGGTGCTTGCGCACAGGCGCGTGCCACCGGCTCAGTCGATATCGAGGCTGTAGCTGACCACCATGTCTGCGCCGTCGAACGCGGGGAACTTGGTGTCCCAGATCGCCCGGCGCGCACACTGGCGGATTCCCGTGTGATCCAGTCCGGCCGTGGGCTCGACATCCACGCCGCGAACCTCGCCGCTGGGCGCGACCTCGAAGTTGAGATCGATCGAGCCCGGCTCGAGCGCCCGGTCGTCGTAGCAGGCGGAGACGCTCACGCACGCAAGCACCTCCGCGGTGGCCTGATCGAGGTTCGTCAGCAGCGCCTCGTTGTGGATCGTGGCCCCGCCGGCGTCCATGTTGGTCAGGCGGCTCCGCTTGGGATCCAGGCTCGGCACGTCTTCGTCATCGACCGGCGTGTAGGGCGGGATTTCGCCGGCGTCGTAGGGACACTCGCCAAAATGAGGCAGCTCGACCCAGTGCGTGTCCTCGTCTTCCACCCTCTCCAGCATCATCTCCGCGTCATCGCCCTCCCGCTCGATCGTCGCGATCGCGTGGCCGTGCGCCGCGTGACGCGGAGGCGGCGGCTTCGTGCCGGCGCACGCCGACAGGGTCAGCGACACGACGAGGAACACGGGCCGTCGGGACACAGCTGGCTCGGGGCACACGGGCGTCGCCATGCCCGAGCTTAGAGCACATCGAGCAACCTCGTCACGCCGCCTCACCGGTCTGTGCCCGGTTCGCACGGGACGCCGCCCGATTCGGGTTCTCGGGGACCCTCGAGCGCGAGGCGGTCGTCCAGAGTCCACGCTGTTTGCGCTACGCTTGCGTCGATTCGCCGATGAACGCCGACGAACGCAACACGCAGGATGGGGACGACGCTCCCTCTTTCGACACCGAGCCGTCCTTGGGGTCGTTGGTCTTACCCATGCTGCAGGTCGCCTGCCTCTCGAAGACACCCGTGGCGGTCATGGCGGCGCACATGTCTCTGTCGTGCACCGGCCGGCTGAAGTCGGCGTCCCCCGAAGGCGTCGTGATCGAAATCCCGAATCCCCCGGATGGGACGCTGCTTGGCAGCACCGCCGCGGTCACGTTTCACTCCGGGGACGGGACGAAGGGGTGCGTCGCGGAGATCACGGGCATCGACAAGACCCCCGACGGTGACACACTCGCAACGCTGGCCCTTCCCGCGCAGCTCCGCGCCGGTACGCGACGCTCGGCCGTTCGGGTCCCCGTACCGCCCGACACACTCGTCGCTGCGATCGTGCTCGGCGATGGGGTCCGCGGCACGGTGCTTCCCGTCGACATCAGCCTCACCGGCATCCTCATCGAACTCGACGCGCTCCGCGCCCAACGCGTTCGTGTGGGCATGCAGCTCTCGTTGAGGATCGCCTTGAGCACCGTCGAACTGCTGCTGAAGTGTGAGGTCCGCCGCAAGGACGGACGTCGCTTGGGTCTGCTGTTCGCGACCGACGGCCCGCCACCCAAGCGCCTGACGAAGATCATGTGGAGGCTTCAGCAGGACCGCCTGCTCTCACGCTAGTGTGGTCGTCATGCACCCCACCCATCGCTTTCTCAGCTGCATCGCGCTCGCCTGTGCGGTGCTTGCCTTGGCGAGTGGGTGCGACAAGCCGTCGACATCGCCGCTCGACCTCGGTACCGCAACCGCCTCGGACGAGAGCGGAAAGGTGAGCGTGGAGATGACGCTGCTGGACCGGCCCGGCAACGAGTCAGAGCTGAGCTTCCGGCTCGTCGCCGTCGGCACCGAGGAGATGGACAAGCTTGCGCTCGACGTCGCCGTCGATGAGATGTTCTTGGTCGATGGCGTCGCGCAGTGGTCCGGATTCGTTCCCCCCCGTCAGCCGCAGTCCCACCGCGTCGTGGTCAAGCCCGTCGACAACGCGACCGCACCCCGGGTGCGGATCAAGCTCAGCCGCTTTCGAGACAGCGAAGTGCTGATGCAGCGCGAGGTGGTCTTCAGCCCCGAGGGCACGTACATCCCCCAGTGAGTCCCCCCGCTCCTCGCGGATGCAATTGACGTGACACCGATCCTCTACAGCTTCCGACGATGTCCGTATGCGATTCGCGCTCGGATGGCGATCGCCGCAGCGGGCGTCCGGTGCGAGCTGCGAGAAGTCCTCCTGCGACAGAAGCCTCCGGCCATGCTCGAGGCTTCGCCCAAGGGCACGGTGCCGGTCCTGGTCCTGCCCCAGCGAGTCATCGACGAGAGCCTCGACGTCATGAAGTGGGCGCTGGGTGAACACGACCCCTCGTCGTGGAGCCACGGGCCGCAGGAGGAGACTCGAGCCCTGTTGCGAGACAACGATGGCCCGTTCAAGCATCACCTCGATCGCTACAAGTACGCGGCGAGAGATGAGGCCATCGATGCACAGCAAGAGCGAGACAAGGCCGCGGTGTTCATCGCCCTGCTCGAGGCTCGCCTTGCCGAGAGTCCGTACCTCACGGGAGAGACACCCCGCCTGGCCGACGTCGCAATCTTTCCCTTCGTGAGGCAGTTTGCCGGCGTGGACCCGGCCTATTGGCGAGGCGCTCCCGTTCCACGAACCCGAAGCTGGCTGGACCAGTGGTGCACCTCGCCGTTGTTTGCTCGCTGCATGCACAAATCGCCGCCGTGGAACCCTGCGCACGCCCCGGTGTTCTTCCCTCCCC
>CAYGTG010000535.1:0-6040 GCA_964352485.1 uncultured Nannocystaceae bacterium
CTCGATCACCGCCTCGAACCCCCGCGCCATCAGCGTCTTGAAGTCGTACAGCTCCTCGCCCCACCAACTCGCCACGGCCCCCGTCACCTGGAACCGGTCCAGCAACCCGACCTTGACCAGGTCCTTCTCGAAGCTCGAGATCAACTTCCCCCGCAGGCCCATCAGATCCTGCTCCTCGGGCAAGGCCTCGATCCACTTCGCCGCCTTCTTCCACCACTTGCCAAACGCGGCCTCCAGCTCGGCCTCCCGCGCCTTAATCCCCGGGTCGGACTCGATCCTCGCCTTCAACTCCGCCTTGGTCTCGATCCCCGGCGCAAAGTCGAAGTACTTCTCGTCGCGCTCCACGAACACCGTCATCGGATCGAACCCATGCGCGTCGAACAGCGCGCGCTTGGCCTCGACCTCGGCCTTCGGCACGCCGCCCACCAGATGCGCGCGGACGTCCTGCGGCTCGGGTGGGGGAGCGTTGTCGGCGTATCTGCGGATGTTGAGGTTGTACTCGTTCTCCTCCAGGGTCTCGCGGGACACCACCGCCGCGAAGCCGTCGATGTCTTCGAAGCGCTCGTAGGCGCTGACGACCTTTTCGAGGTGCTCGGGGTCCAGGTAGTTCTGCGCTCGGCCCTCCCGGTACTCGCGGTCGGCGTTGATGAACAGCACCTTGCCCTTGCGGGCCCCACGCTGAAGCTTGGCCTTGCTGCCCTTGGCGCGCATCACCAGGATGCACGCCGGGATGCCCGTGCCGTAGAACAGGTTGGGGCCCAGGCCGATCACCGTGTCGAGCAGGTCGTCCTCGATGATGCCCTTGCGGATCTCTCGCTCTTGCCCGCCGCGGAACAGCACCCCGTGCGGCATCACCGTGCAGGCCATCCCGCCCGCCTTGAGCACCGCCAGCATGTGCTGCACGAACATCAGGTCCGCCTTCTTGCCCGTCTCCGGGCACCACCCGTAGCCAAACCGCTCGGGGAACGGCATCCCCTCCGCCTCGTAGTTCTGCGAGAACGGCGGGTTGGTCAGCACCCGGTCGAAGCGCATCAGCTCCCCGCCCTCGGTGTGCTGCGGTGACGCCAGCGTGTCGTCGTTGCGAAGGTCCGCGTCCCCGATCCCGTGCAGGATCATGTTCATCTTCGCCATCGACCAGACCCCGCCGTTGTACTCCTGCCCGTACAGCGCCAGGTTGCGCGGGTTGCCCCCGTGCTCCGCCACGTGCTCCGCCGCCATGATCAGCATGCCGCCCGATCCCGAGCACGGGTCGTACACCCGCTGCCCCTCCTGCGGATCCGCCAGCCGCACCATCATCCGGACCACCGCCCGCGGCGTGTAGAACTCCCCGCCCTTCTTGCCCGCCGAGTCCGCAAACTCCCCGATCAGGTACTCGTAGGCCGCGCCCAGCAGGTCCGGGAACTCGAAGTCATCGTTGCGCAGCCGATGCTCCCCGAAGTGGTTGATCAGCTCCCGCAGCTTCTTGTCCGTCAGGCTCGTCTGCCCGACCTTCTTTTGGAAGCTGATGTGCTGCAGCACCCCCGCCAGCCCCTCGTTGTACTCCTCCAGATCGCCCAGCGCCTTGTCCAGTCCCGCGCCCACCCCCTTGTGCAGCTCGTCCCGGATGAAGCTCCACCGAGCCTTCGGCGGCACGAAGAACGTCTCCCCGTAGTAGCTGTTCGACTCCGCCCGCTGCTCCGCCTGCGCCTGCGTCCGCCCCTTGGCCAGCTGCGCCTCCACCACCTCCTGCCGCTTCTGCTCGAACACATCCGAGCACCGCTTCAGGAACAACATCCCGAAGATGTATTCCTTGAACTCCGAGGCATCCATCTTCCCGCGGAGAATGTCCGCCGCCGCGAAGAGGTGCCGTTCCAGTTGGGGGAGCGTGAGTCTGGCCATAGGCGAGGGGCGAGCATCCTACCTGCTTCGGTCGGGCTCAGTGGGTCCACTCGGCGGGTGGACCGAAGCTGAACCTTGAGCCGCGCGGTTTCTGCGACGCGCCGGCCCACCTGGTTAGGGCCCGGAACCCGTCCCTGAGGCATCACGCGGCGTACGCCGCCGCGACGGAACGGCGCGCCGTATGGCCTGAGCAATGCTGAACGCACCACACAACCGCCGAGGGACCGGAATCACCGAAGGCCCGGAACCTGTCGGTGTTCCGGGCCTTCGGTGCTGGTCGAGGCGGATTGAGTTAGTGCTCACCCACCACCACCACCACCATCGTCGTCGTCGTGTTCCTTGAGCGCCTTGGCGATCATGTCGCTGAATTCTTCGAGCGACTTTTCGGGATGCTCGGCCCACCGGAAGATCTGGGCCACCTCGTCATCCATCGAGTAGATGGCCTGACCGGTCTCCTCGTCGCGCCGCCACTTGAACGGAAGCTTCTTGCCCAGTTTGTAGGTGTGCTTCCCGGGCCAGCTCAGAGCACCGGCGACAGCGTTCGAGCTGTCCAGCCCGGCGACCTTCGCCAACTCGTGCGAGGTGTACCCTGAGCCGGGATGCCACATCATGTGCTTGAAGATCCTGAGCGCCTTCTCAGAGAGCTTGTCGAGCAGCTTGCGGGCGACCCGCACGTCGTTATCGACCTGGGAGAGCACACCGCCGGCTGGCAACTGCCAGTCGTCGCCGGGGTAGACCCAGGGATTCTTGGTGTCGTCGCCGACCTGGCCAGATGCCTCAGTAGATACCTCAGTAGATACCTCAGAGGATGCCTCGGGCGGGAGCTGCGAGACCTCGAGCCATTCGGCGAAGTTGCGGAAGAACTCCGCGTGGCGGGACTTTGGGATGGATACGGTGACGCTCATCATGTCTTGGTTCTCGCTCATCGGATGCCGTGCTGCGGTTGGTATGCCTCAACGTAGCCCCTGCTGTAGGGGTTCGCAAGGGCTAAACATGATGCAAAATGTAGTTGGTAGGGTTTTATTAGGGATTCGTAAGCGTGGGCGTCGTTTAGGCTCGGTCGCCAGCTTGCTGCGCTTCGGTGCTCATCGAGCACGGCCGCGAGATGCAGAAGCTCCCGAACAAGGGGAAGGAGCTGGGCCTGACCGAAGACGAGATGGCGTTCTACGACGCGCTCGTCGACCACGGTGGCGTCAAGGAGGTGATGAAGGACGGCGTGCTCGGCAAGATCGCCCAGGACCTCGTTGCCGCGATCCGGAGATCGGTGACCATCGACTGGACGCAGAAGGAAGCCGTTCGCGCGGACATGCGGCGGAAGGTGAAGAAGCTGCTTCGGCGGCACGGGTATCCGCCGGACAAGGCGGAGGCCGCGTTGGTCACGGTGATCGAGCAGGCCGAGCACGTATGCCGGGACTGGGCCCAGGCGGGGTGAGGCGGCGCCTCGCTCAGCCCGTAGGCAACACATCACCCGGTCGAAGACGACCCTGCCGGGCGAGTTCTAGCGCCACAAGCGGCGATTCCTCGCGCAGGCTCTTGAGCGAGACATCCTCGTTCCAGTAGTGCTCCGCATCCTCGGCACGAGCGCTGCAGAAGTCGGAGTCGTTGAGTCCGAGACGATCAGCGGTCGTCTCGATCCGCCTCTTCAACCCGGCGTCCAGCTCGGGAGCTGGCAGCACTTGAAAGCCGACGAGCTCGAGCTGGAACCACCCCGTCTGCACCTCGAACGGGTCCAAGATGTCGGTGAAATCGCGCTTGCGGGAGTTGAGGCGGGAGCACGCGAGCCGGTAGTTCGTCCATTCGTAGACCCTGTTGCATGCCCGCGAACGAGGCGCGAAATGGTCCACCGACCGAGCGCCGGTGATCTTGTGGATACGAAAGCACGAATACGCGCAGAGCTCATCGTAGGCGGCCATCAACGAGTCAAGACACGTGGTCCAGTACGGTGGCAGCTTGGAGGATGGCAGGTCCTGCTCGTGGGTGATCGGCTCCTCGAGCATTGAGCCGTCGGGTTGCTTGGTCGATTTCGTGCGCTGCTTGAACGGCTTCCCCTCCTTTCGTGGCGGGTTGGGCTGCTTCCCGAGCATCTCAGCGACTGCCCGCAGGCCCGGGACTCGAACCGTCCGGTTAAACTCCGCGGGCTCTGCCGCCGGCTCGACGTGAATCACGCCTGCGTCCCTCGGTCTCGAACGAACTGCGTCCAGCGCATCCAAAACCGATCCGTGTCGCCCAGCGCCGCTTTGAGCTTGCCGTCGACCCGCCGAACCGCCTCATCCGACGCCTCCGGACAACGTAGGAGTTCGAACGCGTCTTTGAGGGCGTCCTCGGCCTCGATCGATCGAGGCTGGCTCAGGTCGAACACCGACGAGGTGAGCCACGCATTCGCATCCCCTCGGCGGCTCCAAGGGAACTCGGAGAGCACCACCTCGCCGTCTCGCAGGTCCAGCTCCCACACCCCGTCTTGTTGAGTATCGAATCGAGTCTCGACGGACGCCAGCACCATCGGTGAGTGCGTGGCTGCAATGAGTTGCACCGGGATGTCGTGCTCGCCGGTGAGCGCTTCCATCACATCGAGCAGGGCCGGCACAACCCGCCGCTGCCACTGCGGGTGCAGGTGCGCCTCGATCTCATCGATGAGGAAGATGATCTGCCGCGCCGGAGGCTCGCCTCGCAGCTCTGCGGACGCGAGGTGCTCTTGCCACGTCCACACCAAGAGATAGGCAAGCGACGCAATCCGCCGGATGCCCGCGGAAGAATGGGCCAAGGCGACATCCTGACCGTACGGCATGACCAACGTTGGATGTCGCCGGGCGTCATCGAGGCTGATCTTGCGCAACGGGCCCGGTACGAGTGGCTCTTGGGGCGAGGCTGCCAACGCCTTGAGTACCCTCGTGAGTTGGCCGAACGCCTCGCCCCCCTCGAGTTGCCAGTTCGCCCAGTCTGCAACGAGTCCGTTGCAAAGCTTGACCGGCTTGTCCTTGGGCAAGCCACCCCACACCTCGTCCGGCTGAAAGTGAAACGCGCCAGGCCGATCGGGATCGCCGCCCTTCCAGTAGTTCCGCGCGGGGTCCCAGACGGAGAACCCTCCGTCGACCTGGGCGTAGACGACGAGCCCTGGGATCGGCGGGCGGCCCGGCTTGTTCGGCCACGTCTCGCTCGCCCGCTCAAACTGACTGGTCGCTGTGTGCGTCCCCGCGGTCCGCTTCGTGTACGCATACTCGATCTCCGGCTTGGATGGATGCGCGTGCGGCAGCAACACCCCACGAGCCCAGGTGCGCGTCAGCGCCCACCAGGCTGCATCCAGCAGGAAGCTCTTCCCGAGCCCGTTGTCTCCCGCGAGGAAGTTGATCCGACTCTTGAAGTCGATCTCCATGCGGGCAGCGGGCCCAACATCCTGAAATCGGAGGCGCTCGAGCATGCTTCCTTTCGACCGTAACACGCCTTCGTCACCGTCGCGCCCAAGGTGCTCGGCCTGCTCGCGGGCGAGTTCCAACGGACGGCCGGAGCCTGGTGCGGCCCGACAACTGAGCTCACGCGAGCTATCCTCGACTACGCAGGCCCCGGATGACTCCGCCGCCCCTCACCCTCACCGACCTTGCCGCCGGTCTCGACGGCCTGGGCGACCGCTACTATGCTCTCGGTGCGTTCGCGGACGACATCGTGGAGGTGCAGCAACTCGACCGCGGCGAGTCGCCCGGTGCCCTTGCCCCCCCGCGACGCTGAAGGCCGTCGCTTCGCCTGCGCCCACCAAGGCGCCACCCTCGCACTGGAAGTGGGTGACGACGGCGTCGTCCAGCTTCGCCGCTCCGATTCGCCGCTTCCCGCCGCACACGCCGGGCTCTGTCTGGGTACCGTCGTCGCCGAGGCGACCTGCGCCGCGCAGACCAAGAAGGGCCGCGGCTGGCCCTTGGGCCTCGTCCTCGGCCTCCTTTCCGGCGGCCCGCTCGGCCCGGGCAAGACTACGCGCCACGTCTTCACCATGCGCTTCGACCCCGAGACCCGCGAGTGGCTCGGCTACGACGGCGGCCTCCTGCGTTGGATGAAGTCCGAGCTGCTCCACGTCGCGTGAGCGCCCGGAGCCGCGAACCCCCCCAAATGCGACAGCGCTGTCGCATTCTCCCGGGCCGGTTTTCTCCCGGCAACCTGTCCCTCACAGCCACCCCCC
>CAYGTG010000536.1:0-2660 GCA_964352485.1 uncultured Nannocystaceae bacterium
GCCGACGTGCGAGAGCGAACTGCCGGCAGGGGCCGACATTTGCTGCACCGAGGGCGAAGAGGGGTACGCGATCTGCGAGCTCTACGAGTAACGCGCGCGTGCGCATGAAGGAGCCGGCGGCTGCACTGCAGCGCGCCGGCTTCTTTGCGCCACAGGCTGCTACGCCAGGACGTCGGTTAGCGGGGTGGTCGACATCGGGGGCGCCGCCGCCCACCGACTCGGCGGTCGGGGTCGAATGCCTGCAGGCAGGTCAGCAGGACGTCGGACATGTTGCCGGCCCCGTTGGGGCTGTTGCTACCCGGTCTCGACGCGCTGTTCGTTCAACACGATGTCTTGCGACTTGTCGCAGCTGCGCTTAGTTGAATACGGATAACTGCGGGCCGGGCCAGCAAGACAGCTACGCGGAGCTGCTTGCTGCCGTCGGAGCTGGGCAACGTCGGCCGCGAGCGCCTCAGCGTGGTGGTGAGCGAGACCGGCTGAGCCAGCCACCACGGCTCTGCGTAGAAATCTTCGACACGCCGCGCCCACGACGTTGGTGCCCGGGCTGCGCGAGTTTGCGACCTGAATGTCGTGATGGACCACGACGAGGATCCGATCATCCTCGAGACGATCGCGCTGGTGGCAGGCGAGCCAACTGATGTTCGCCTCTACGAAAGCCAAACCGGCGACTGCAGCTTCGAGGAGTGGTCGGGGCCGGCGCGGGTGCGACTGCACATCGACGGTGCCCCGGTCGAGATCGACGCCGAGTCCGGCGCCGGCTACGGCTGGGACTGCTGAACGGGGCCACGAACGCTTCGTCCAGCCACCGTGGTCACCACCTTGCTTGGTCTGACGACCCGATGGTGACCATGGTGGAGGTCGGGCTGCGGATCAAGACAGCCTTGTTTAGCGGAGGAGGAGGGATTCGAACCCCCGGTGGGTTGCCCCACAACGGATTTCAAGTCCGCCACCATCGGCCACTCGGACACTCCTCCGTGGCGCGGAAGGTAGCGGATTCGGGGCACGGACGCCAGCAGGGAGCGCTTGGGGTGCTGCCTTGGCGTCGACGGCCCGCCTGGGTGGCTATTCGCCGCCCTTTGCGAGGTCGGCGAGGATGGCCTCCCGCTCGGTTGCGTCGTCGGGCATGCGCACTTCGATGGTGCGGTCGGGCCCGGCCAAGACGGCGCTGACCATGTCGCTTTCTTTGCCCACCATCTCGGCTGCGAATTGCGCCTTCTCGCGGAAGACCAGGGCTCCGCCCTTGGGCACGGGGCCCGACTTCGCCTTCTTCTCAAAGGCGACCATCGTGACGTTTTCCAGCGGCTCGGTGATCTTGCCGATCTTGTAGCCCCTGGCGATCAGCACCCGCTTCCCGTCCTCGACGTTGACCTCGGCGTAGGGGTTGACCTCGGGCTCGGCGACCGCCGCGGGCGGCTCCTCTTTTTCCTCGACCGGTGCAGGGGCTTCGGCGACTGCTGGGGCGACGGGGTCGTCCTTCGGAGCCTCTTGTTTCTCGCTTTTGGCCTGGGCTGCTTTGTCGGCGGGCGCCGCGGGTTTGGAGTCACAGGCGGCGGTGAGCACCAACGCGAGCGCCATGGGAAGGACTGCAAGGTTCATCGTGGGCGCTAGACGTCGGGAACCGTCCAACTGATCCCGGCCGTGGTCGTTTTCCCGCAGGATCTGCCGGCAGGCCGCCCCGATGGTCCGCCAAGGTGCAGGAGTGAAGTGGTCCTGGAAGATCGGGAGGCTCGCCGGGATCGAGGTCCGGGTGCACGCGACGTTCTTCCTGCTGGTCACCTGGGTCGCGTGGGGCAACTACGCAGCGGCAGGTTCGGTCCAAGCGGCGCTGGCCGGGGTCACCTTTATTGCCCTGTTGTTCGGGATCGTCGTCTTGCACGAGCTGGGGCACGCCTTGACCGCCCGCCGATACGGGGTCGCCACCCGAGACATCACCCTGCTCCCCATCGGGGGCGTGGCACGGCTCGAGCGCATGCCCGAAAACCCTCGCCACGAGCTCGCGGTTGCCATCGGTGGGCCCGCGGTGAACGTCGTGCTCGCCGCGGTGCTCGCGACCGCCGGCCTCCTGTTTGGCATCGACATCCGGCCCGGTGCCACCACCGAGAACCTCCTGGCCCAGCTGCTGTGGATCAACGTCGCCCTCGCGACCTTCAACATGCTGCCCGCGTTCCCGCTCGATGGGGGCAGAGCCCTTCGCGCGCTCCTGGCGATGCGAATGCCCGACGTGCAGGCCACCGAGGTTGCCGCAAAGTTGGGTCAAGCGCTCGCGGTCGTGCTGGGCATCGCCGGCTTGTTTGGCAACGTGATCTTGCTGCTCGTCGCGGTGTTCATCTGGATGGGCGCCCGGGCCGAGACCACCGCGGCCCAGCTCAAGGATGCGATGTCTGGCCTCAGTGCCGGACAGGCCGCGATCCGCGATCTGCACGTGCTCTCTCCAGATGATCCGGCCAGAGCCGCAGTCGAGTACGCGCTGCATGGCTTCCAGCGCGACTTCCCGGTGCTGGAGCACGGGCGGGTGGCCGGGGTCCTTTCTCATCGGGCGCTGCTCTCTGCCCTGAGCGAGGACGGCCGGGACAGTCTCGTGGGGACCTTGATGGAGCCCCACCCGACCACCGTGCCGCCGACGCTGGGGCTTTCCAAAGCGCTCGACGCCGTGCAGAAGG
>CAYGTG010000536.1:2670-6035 GCA_964352485.1 uncultured Nannocystaceae bacterium
GCAGAAGGCCCCGTGCCGGTGCGTGCTCGTCGTCGACGCGCAGGAGCACCTGGTCGGAATGCTCACCGTGGACGCCGTCGGAGAGCTGATCGCCGTGCGCGAAGCCGTCCGCAAGCACGAGGGGCCCTTCGTCTCCGCGATGGCCCGCAAAGCGGCGGCCAGGACCAAGCCGTGATGGCTTCGGCGCGACTATGCGCTCTCGGGCACGATGCTCTTGGCCGGCGCCGTCGGCCCCGGATCGATGACCCGTCGTTGCTGGAGGTCGTAGACCACCCCAGCCGTCAGCACCGAGTAGGCGACGTTCGTCAGCGCGAACGGCTCGGTGTTCTGCGAGTAGCCGATGTGATTGATCTCGATCCCCCGACCATCCACGACGATCACCGTTCCCGTTCCGATCACCTTCGCCCGAACCTCATCTTCGATGAGCAACCCGGTGTTTTCTTCGAGTCCAAACCCAAGCAGCGCGGGGTTCGTGGCGACGGCGTGAACCAGTCGGGAGATTCGTGACCTGGAGACGAAGTGCGTGTCGAAGATCGTATCGAGAATCAGGCCCAGGCCCTTGGTCATCTCGAGACCTCCCTTTCGAAACGACTGGAAGAGGTTGTTTTGGAAGATCATGGTCTCGGGGATGACCGCCGCGCCTGCCGACGTCCCTGCGACGACGCATTCACCGGATCGGTACCGCCGGACCAGCGCTTCGTGAAGCGGCGTGCCACCGATGAGGGATGACAGACGAAGCTGATCTCCGCCCCCAAACATGAACAGTGTTGTCTCGGCGATGAGCGCCTGGAGAGAAGGCGAGGATGCGTCCTGGCGTTCCCCGATGTGCACCGTTTGAATGCTCTTCGGGTTGAAGCCGGAGAAAAGCTCGACGTAGTCGCGCGCACGATCGCCGGGTTCTTCGCTTGCGGTGGGTACGACGACGATCCGGGCCTCGGCTCCACCGGCCAGCTCGACCATTTCTCGGAAGATTTCGGAGTCGGTCGAGCGCTTCTCGTTGCCACCAATCGGAATGAGGACGCGTGGCATGGGTTCGCGATCCTCTCACACGGGGGCACAGCTGCCGCTGAACAGGTTCATAAACTTGTCGATGTACTGTTTTGCTTCCCTCGGATACACGAAAATCTTGGCTTTTGTCGTTTGTCACGCCGGCTCCGCATCCAACCCCGAACATATCGATGGGCCTCGGCTCGCGAGCAAGGAAGGCGCCGGGGCCATCGCGAGCGGACAAAACGCGCTCGACGCTGCCGTCCTCGCCACGCGGTGCCTCGAAGACGACCCCCGGTTCAACGCCGGGACAGGCTCCAATCTGCGGCTGGACGGGATCACCATCCAGATGGATGCCTCCTGCATGAACAGCAGCGGGTCCTTTGGGGCGGTCGCCGCGATCGAGCGGGTCAAGAACCCCATCGACGTCGCGCGCCAGGTTCTGAGCACCCCACACTTGCTGCTGGCCGGCGATGGCGCCACAGCGTTCGCGCGGCGGGGCGGTTGTCCGGACTACGACCCCACGACCGCCGGAGCCCAGGAGCGGCTTCGCGCTGTGCAATCGGTGGCCGGGCCCTTGGGGGAATGGTCCCGGGCCGATCTGGAGAAGGCCTGGAATTTTGACACTCCGCTTCGCGAGGCCGTGGGCGGGGACACCGTAGGTTCGGTGGCGTGGGACGGCGAAGGCTTTGCCGCGGCCTTGAGCTCGGGCGGCACGACCACCGTCCTGCGCGGGCGGGTCGGCGACGTTCCGCTGTTGGGCTGCGGCTTGTATGCGGGACCCAGCGGGGCCGTCGCCGCGACGGGCGATGGGGAATACATCGCCCAAGCGCTGCTCGCCTACCGCGCCTACGCGGAGCTCGAGCGCGGAGAGTCTCCCATGCGGGTCGTCCAGTGGGCCCTGGGCCAACTCGAAGACAGCATCGACGTCGGACTCATCGTCGTCGACCGATCGGGCTTTGCCGGTGGCGCCCGCCACGGAATGGCATGGCACGGGCAACACCAAGAGGCGAACCCATGAACATCATCGAGCATCGAGCCCTGCGCGGCGGCAATCGCTACAGCCCCTATCCCACTATCTTCATGCTGTTGGATATCGATGAGCTCGAAGACCGCCCCTCGGACGAGATCCCCGGCCTTCCAGAGCGGATCGTCGAGCATCTTCCCTCGCTGGAGAGCCACCGATGTTCGGTGGGCGTGCGCGGTGGGTTCATTCAACGGCTGCGGCGCGGAACGTGGGCCGGCCACATCGTCGAACACGTCGCGCTCGAGTTGCAGTGTCTCGCGGGGATGGAGGTCGGGTTCGGCAAGACCCTGGGTACCTCGAACCGAGGCGTATACCGGGTGGCCTACCGATACCGGCTCGAGGCCGCGGGCTTGCTCGCCGGGCGAGAGGCCGTCGCCTTGGTGCAGGCGCTCGTGGAGTCGAAACCCTTCGACGTCAACGCCGTCGTCACCCGCCTGCAGGAGCTGCGAGAAACTGGGGCCCTGGGCCCCTCGACGCTGAGCATCGTGGAAGAAGCTACGCGACGCGGAATCCCCACGAAGCGACTCAACGACGCCAGCTATGTCCAGCTGGGCCATGGTTCCAAGCAGCGCCGTATCCAGGCGACCATGACCGATCGCACCAGTGCCCTCGGCGTGGAGATCGCCGACGAGAAGTTCTGGACCAAGACACTCCTCGAGCAGGCCCAAATCCCCACCCCGAGCGGTTCTCAGGTTGAATCACTCGAGGAGGCCATGCAGGCAGCACAGGAGCTCGGATACCCGGTCGCGGTGAAGCCCGAGGTGGGAAACCACGGACGCGGCATCACGGCACGGGTTTCGGATGCATCGGAACTCGAGCCCGCCTACGCCTCTGCGCATGCGGTCTGCGACTCGGTGGTCGTTGAGAAGAGCTTGCTCGGTTTCGACTTCCGAGCGCTGGTGATCGACGGAGCACTGGTTGCGGCCGCTCAGCGGGAGCCGGCGTACATCGTGGGCGATGGGGAATCAACGGTTCGCGAGCTGATCGACCGCGTCAACGAAGACCCCCGCCGAGGGCTCGGCCACCATCGGATGCTGACGGCGATCACCGTTGACGAGATGACCCTGCGACTGATGGCGCTGCGCGACTGCACCCCAAGCACGGTGCTCCCTGCCGAGGAGAGGCTCTACCTCAAGTCCACCGCCAACCTCAGCACCGGGGGTACGGCCCGGGATGTGACCGATGAGGTGCACCCCGACGTTCGCCTGATGTGCGAACGCGTCGCTCGGATTGTGGGCCTGGACTGCATGGGGATCGACATCGTCGCGCCCGGACTTGATCAGCCTCTGAACCCGCAAGAGGCCGGGATCGTCGAAGTAGACCAGGCAAGCCCGCACACTAGCGTTTGGCG
>CAYGTG010000537.1:0-6031 GCA_964352485.1 uncultured Nannocystaceae bacterium
CCCCAACCCCGAGGCCCCGGCACTTCGCCGAGACCAACTCGTCACCTATTTCGAGGGGGCCGTCCGATCCGATCCCTCCACCCACCTCATCGGCACCGAGCTCGAGCGCTTCGGCCTCGCGCGAGATGAGGAGGCTGGAGCCTACATGCCCGTACGCTACGCACCCCACATTGAAGGAGTGCTCGAGGCCTTGGTGCGCGACTACGGGTGGGAGCCCGGGCCGGACCGCGGGTCCGGTGGCGAGCTCGTCGAGCTGCGTCGCAACGGAGCATCGATCACCCTCGAACCGGGTGGGCAGTTCGAGCTCTCGGGGGCGCCACTGACCAACGTCCACGAGACATGCGAAGAGTTCTCTGAACACTATGAGGAACTCGATGCGGTCTCCCGCCCCCTGGGCCTGACGTGGCTCGCGATCGGACATCATCCGTTCGCGACCCGAGAACAGATCAACTGGATGCCCAAGGGGCGCTACGCTGTCATGCGGGACTACTTGCCCACCAAGGGCAGCATGGCGCTCGACATGATGTCGCGGACCTGTACCGTTCAGGCCAACTACGACTACAGCTCCGAGGCGCAGTGCGGCCAGCGGCTTCGGAGGGCCTCGGCGCTGGCGCCCGTCGTGATGGCGATGTTCGCAAACTCGCCGCTGGTCGAGGGCAAGCCCAGCGGCCGCGTCTCCTCGAGGAGCTGGGTCTGGACGGACGTCGACAATGATCGATGCGGGATCCGTCCGTTCTTCTTCGAGCGACCATTCTCCTTCGAACGCTACATCGACTGGGTTCTCGATGTACCGATGTTCTTCTTCAAGCGCAGCGGGAAGTACGTGGCCCACCACGCGCCATTCCGCCATTTTCTCGAGCACGGCGCGCAGTGCCCCGACGGCACGCATGCGCACGCCACCTACGACGACTGGCTGGTTCACCTGAGCACAGTGTTCCCGGAGGTGCGCCTGAAGCCTCACCTCGAGTTCCGCTCCGCCGACGCGGTGGGCAGCCGGTTCTTGTGCGCTCTACCGGCCCTGCTCAAGGGCCTGCTCTACGATGACGCGGCGGGCGATGAGGCGATGGCCCCCATCGACGCGCTGTCGTTCGACGAGCGAGTCGCGCTGTGGCACGAAGCGGCGAACGAGGGCATGAAGTCCCCACGGGTTCACGAGCTCGCCAAGCGCGTGTTCAAGCTGTCCTACGAAGCGCTAGATGCCTTCAATGTGCTCGACTCCAAGGGTCGCCGGGAGTCACGATTCCTCGACTCCCTCGAGCCGCTGATCGCCGAAGGGATCTCCCCGGGCGAGGACACGCTGCGCACGCTGGGCGCCGACAAGCTCGGCACGGACGCACAGGCCCGCGCCGCGATCGCAGGCGCCTGGCGCTTCGCCGGCGTCGAGCCCTGAGAGTTGGGAGGCTCACCTATTTGGCCGCGGCTGGTTCCGGCGCTTCCGGGCTCGTCCCCGGTCGCGCAGGCAGCTTCGTGAGCAGGCCTTTGAGCGGCACGGTGTAGACCGGCGCCTCGCGAAGTCCGGCGGCCGCAGCGATCGCATTGGCCGCCAAGCGTCCTGAGGTGTGCGCAGCCTCCATCAGCATCGCAGGACACGGCAGTTTCACCCAGTCCCCCGCGAGCACGAGGCCGGGAAGCTCCGTCTCGACCCCAGGGCGATGCGCCCCCATACCGACGTGGAAGGCCGTGAAGTCGCGGCGAAGCTGCATGTGCTCGTGCTTGATCGCCGCGCCCGCATAGCTGGGGAAGAAGTGGTGCAACCCCTCGATGAGCGAGTCGCGGATGGCGTCGTCGGCCATGTCATCGGGCACCGAGTAGCAGTGCAACTCGACCACGCTTCCGCCGTGCTCGCGTGACCATGCGGCCGCCTCGGGGTCGATGCGGTCGATGAACGCTGCCGCATCGATCGCGCCGCGACGCTCGGTGGAGACGAACACGGGCAGGTCTTCGGGCGAAGGCTGCTCGACCCACAGGCGCAGCACGGCGTAGCGCTGTCCGGATCGGACGTGGTCAAAGCGCGACACCAACGACGGTGCGTCGGCACAGACCGACTCGCTCGCCCGGAGGATCGCACCGGCCGCCCCGACATCTGCGGCGAGCACCACGGCGTCGTACGTCTCCCCGTTGACCTGCCAGCGGTCTCCATCGCGCTCGAGCTGCTCGACCGCGACCTCGGTACGAAACTCCACGCCCAGCGCCTCGCAATGCGCGGTGATCGGGTCGACCAGTCCGCTCGAGTAGTTGCCGTCGACGAAGTCGTATCCCAGGCCGAGGTCATGGCTGAGGTAGTAGAAGTGGAAGCTCTTGATCAGCTCCGCTGTCGAGAGCCGGTCGTCGTCCGAAAAAAACGCCCTCGAGAACGCGTTGAACACGGTCCGAAGGTTGCGAGGAAGCTCGGCCCGCTGAGCAAATGTAGAGAAGGGGAGGTCGTCGAAGTCCTCGAAGGTCTTGTCCGCGTCGTAGCGCAAGAACGCCTCCATCTCCCGCCCCGCGGGACCCCGAGCCACGGGGCCGAGGGAGTACAGCCCCCGCCGGGCCAAGTTCAGCAGATTGAGAATCGGCGCCTCGCGTTGGTCCGCGAACGATAAGCGTTCGAGGTCTTCGGTCAGGATCGTGTAGTTGCCGACCGCCCGCATCGACCTGCGTACCCCGATGCCGTCGAGCCAGTCGTCGAGGTTGTAGTAGTGGCGGAAGAACGCGTGAAAGCCGTGTTCGATCGAGGCGTCAAAGCCATCGTCGAGCGTCTCCCGCCAGCCGGCGACCTTGCCCCCGAGGTATGGATTCTTCTCGAGGACGGTCACGGAAAATCCGCGCTCTGCAAGCATGCTCGCCGCCGACAGACCAGCCAGCCCGCCGCCGACCACAGCGACCGAGCGGGGCTCATCCAATGTGACGGGGCGCGTGAGGTCGACGGGCGCGAGCATGTGACGGTAGCCGCCGAATGCCCGCTCAATCCATCGAGCAGCCCACGACGGTTGCGCAAGACGGACCTGGTGCCATTGGTACACGGCGACGGTCGCGGTGCAGAGCGCGAGGCCGTAGCCGAAGTCTTCGATGGGAATCGTTCCGACCCGGAACCCGAGCTGGTGCGCCTCGCCGTAGTGGACCACCGGTCGCCAGGTCAGATAGCTGTTGAATGCACCCGTGAAGACGGTGACCAATCCTGCGAACGCCCAGTACCGCGGCATCCTCAGCAGGCCGGTCCCCAACATGTGGTCGAGCCCGCCCGCCAGTCCCAGTGCCAGCAGCGTCAGTCCCGTGTAGCCGGGACCGCCGCCCATGAGCACGCCAACCCCGGCGAGCAGCGCGACTGCAGGCATGGCGTAGAGCCAAGGCGAGAGCTTGGCGCGAGCTTTGGCACCCTGGATCAGGGTCTCCCAGCTGAAGGCGCAGGCGTACGGAACCGCGACGAAGAACAAGACTTCCTCAATAGGAAGTCCGAACAGCTCGATGCCGAGCGTGTACCGGTCGTCGAACCACCAATGGGAACCGGCCACGGCGGAGTCCCAAACCACAAACGGCACCGCCACCGCCAGGGTGGCGATTGCGATGCTTCGGGCGCGAGCCAGAAAGTCGTGGCGCGGCATCAAGCTCAGCGCCAAGGGGCCCACGAGGATCAGGAGGTCGAAGAGCAGGTATTCGGCGCGCATGATTCTGGGGCCCCCGCGCTCACGCGGGTGGTTGAGCGGTCAAGATACGCGGAGAGCCGCAGCGAACTCCGCCGGAGCCGCCCCGAACCCCTCGACGACCAGTGCTTCGCGAAGTTTGTCCAAGGCGCGCTGCTGAATCTGCCGGATTCGCTCACGCGACAGGGAGTACACGTCACCGATTTCGCGGAGCGTGTGCCCTTCGTTGCCGTCGAGGCCGAAGCGAAGGCGCAGGATCTCGGCCTCCATCGGGCGCAGCGTCTCCAGAGCCTCGTGCAAGGCGCCGTCCAGCTCGAACGACTCCAGCCGAGTGTCGACCGTTGGCTCACCGTCGGAGAGCGCATCGATTCCTCGAGGCCGGGCGCCTTCCCCTGCGTCGTCGCGAGGAGCATCACGCTCCAGCAGCACCCGCCCGAGCCTCTCGACCTTCTCGTACGGAACGTCGGCAAGGGTGGCCAGCTCCTGGGCGTCGGGCTCGCGGCCATGCTTGTGCTCGAACTCGCGACGAATTTTCCCGAGCTTGGCCTGCAGCTCGATCACGTGAACCGGCAACCGAACGGCGCGGCCTCGGTCGGAAAGCGCCCGGCTGATCGCGTGGCGGATCCACCAGCTTCCGTAGGTCGAGAACCGGAACCCCCTGCGGGGGTCGAACCGGTCGACCGCGGTCAGCAGACCGACGTTGCCCTCTTGAATCAGGTCGTCCAGGCTCATTCGGCCGCTGCGGAGGTAGCGGTGCGCCATCGAGACGACCAGCCGAAGGTTTGCGCGCGCAAACTCCGACCGCGCGGCCTGCAGGTGCATGCGCGTCCGCTCGACCTGGCGAGCGTACGATTCGAACCGCTCGGACTTGCGCTGCGCCGCGCGAAGCTTGAGGTCGCCACCGTCGTTGCGGTCACGCATCAGGGCCTGAATCTCAGCCGCGATTCGATCCGCCACATCGCAGGACGGATCCGCATCGGCGAGCTGCTTCGCCAGGGCGACGAGCGCCTCGGACTCAGCCGTCAGGCCTCGCTTCCCGAACACGTGGCGCTTGGCGGCTGCCAAGTCGACCTTCTTCTGCTTCTCCGTCGACATCGCGGACACGATGAGGTCGGAGATTCCGCCGTGCAGCGGAACGTAGGCGAGCATCTCGACCCAGTATCTTTGTCGAAGGTTGAGAATACGTTGTGCAGACTGCAGCTCCTCGTCGGGCTTCATCAGGGACTCGCGCTCGAGTTCACGGAAGTAAACGTCGAGGGCGCCTGCTTCGGAGGCCCGCTCCGCGGAAACCGGGCGGTGGACTGTGGCTCGCGGGGTGGTTTGGGCTACGTGCATGTCGAACTCCTGTTGAAGGGTGTAACACCTTGTACAAGGTTTGAAAAGGGTCGTCGGAAGTTTGGACACTCACACTCCAAGCTCGAGCGACCCACTCCAACAGCCCTTAGGCGGTCAGGAACGCCTCGTTGGGCAGTTTGACGCTGGTCCGTTCCGCCGAGGGGAACAGCATTTTGCACAGGCTCATGGCCCATCGAACGAACTCCTCACGCCCCTGGACCGCCGGGACGCAGGTGAACATCGAATCGCAGAGCGTCTGAAGCCGGCCGCAGGCACGTTCGTACCCAAGCTCTTGAACCGCGGAAGGCCGGCCATTGCGAGCGTCTTGGCCCACAGGTTTTCCTAAGGCTGAGGCAGAGCCGACGAGGTCGAGGATGTCGTCAGCGACCTGATAGGCCTCGCCAAGCCGCGCGCCGACCGGAAGCCAGGCACCGGGATCTCCACCTCCAGCGATCGCTCCGACGCAGACCGCGGCCTCAAACAGCGCCCCCGTCTTGGCGCGGTGATAGAGGCGCAGATTGGGGGATGGCTCGGACTCCCACGCCTGACCGGCGACGATGCCCCGAACAGCCCCCACAGACCGAGCGACGGTCGCCAGCAGCGGACCCAGGAGTGTCGGGTGACTTTCGCATCCGCGACCGATCACCTCAAAAGCGCCGGCGATGAGGGCATCACCGACCAGCACCGCGAGCGCTTCTCCATGCGCGACGTGCACCGTGGGACGTCCGCGACGTACGTGTGCATCGTCAAAACAGGGTAGATCGTCATGCACCAGTGATGCGCAGTGCAGAAACTCGATCGACGCCGCTGCGGCAGCGGCGACATCGGGGTCTCCGCGACCGCACGCCTCTGAGACCGCGAGCGCCAGCCGGGGGCGGACGCGTCCACCTCCACCGAACACGGCGTGCCGCATCGCGGCCTCGAGTCTCGGAGGGGTTGTCGGCCCGGTAATCCACGCAAATGCGCGCTCTAGGGAGGATTCGGCCTCGGAATCGCGAGCCATGGAGGTGAGTTTGGCCAAAATCGCAGGTTTGTCAATCCTTTTGCAAACTATGGACGCGCGTTCAATCGTGCCC